>DAOUXC010000088.1 GCA_030666795.1 Desulfobacteraceae bacterium | reverse complement strand
TGTCTGTTGTAACGATTTCATACCCCTCGGAACCCAACAGTGCCTCAAGGACCACCAGGTAGTTCTTTTCGTCATCTACGATCAGGATGGTTTCCATTTAATAGCCCCTTGGCAATTCGATCTTTACCTTTGTTCCTGTGCCTTCCTCGCTATCTATTCGTATGGTTCCGCCGTGCCCTTCTATTATGTTCCTGACGATGGAGACCCCAAGCCCGGACCCTGTTTCCTTGGTGCTGAAAAAAGGGTTAAATATCTTGCTCAGGTTTTCCCGGCTTATGCCGCACCCGGTATCTTCAATCTCTATGGTATAGAGAGTTCTCTCCTCCTGTACATTGACGGTGATAGTGCCGCCGTTTTCAATGGATTGAACGGCATTTACAAAAATGTTGAGAAAAGTCCTGTAAAGGAGTGGAGGGTCGGCCCTGAGTTTTAGAGAACGACCGTCCAGGTTATGATGTACGGCAATTCTTTTCTTGTCAAGTTCGGGATCGAGGAACTGCAGGTTTTTATCTAAGACTTCTTCTAAATAGCAATCCTGAAAATTGGGTTTTAATGGGCGGGCAAAATCCAGAAATTCCGTGACGATGTTGTTCAATCTGCTCGATTCTTCGATAATGACTCCGGACAGTTTTTTTTGTGCGTCGCTGGAATCAGCCATACCGCCCATAAGTTCCGCGGTGCTTCGAATAATCCCCAAGGGATTTCTGATCTCGTGGGAAACCCCGGCACACATCTGACCTAAAGCGGCCAAGCGTTCGGCCTGGTTCAACTGGTACTCGAGTTCCATCTGCTCCCTGGCCCTCTCTTCGATTATCCTTTCGGCCTTGTGGACTATCAAAATAAGTGCCACGAATATGAAACCCATAATAAGGATGGAGAGGCTGAAGATGAAATACTGGAACTTGACAATGGACCGGTATTCCTGGGTCATGTCCTGAATCAACTCGAAAACGCCGAAGATTTCATTCTCACCGGTAAAGGGATTTACTCCCCTGAAAGGTATATAGGTCCTGAGTTTTTTCTCTCCTCCTATCCTTTCTATTCCAAGACCCCAAAGGGTATCACCCTTACCAAGGACCCCGGAGGAGTGCTCTCCGTTAACCGCCTTATCATAGCCGGGCGAAGTTTTTACTTTTTTGCCCAGGACCCTTGATTCGGTGCTGTAGGCGATAACTCCCTGTCGAATAGCATATATGTTGACAATATCGATATTGAAGCTGTGGATCGTATTCTTAACGACTCGATCCAACAATTCGTATTGTTCCTTTTCCCTGAGGCTGATGTGCCCGTACCGCCTGGACACGGGAATGGAAAAGTTCATAAAGACCTGGTGATTGAGGTTTTCGCCTAACAGAAGCGCATAATTTTCATAACTTTTCATAAGAATGTCTTTGGCCTGTTGGGAGATGACCACTGAGAATGGAAAGCTGAACAGGATCAGGACAATAAAGCTTGCATAGGCAAAAAACTTTACCAGCCGAAACTGTTTCCCTTCTGCTCGTGTATTTTGCTTTATCGGTGTCATGGATATTTCAAATCTTTATCAATTCAGTCTTAATCCGGTCCATTTCCTATACCGTCCACCGAAAATTCGGGTATCAGGACCGGCGTGGGACGCAAACATTGTTATTTTGCGGGGCATTCTATTCCAAAAAGAGGTCGAAGGTCAACAAATTAGGCTTGAAGCGGGAATCGCTATGCTATAACCTGATAGGAAGTTTTACCCGATGACTTAAAACATTCCATAGGAGCCTGTAGGAATGCTGGTACGTTAGAGGTGCTTGGAAAATGTGCAGATGCAGAAAGAGACCGGCCAAAGGCACAGGGCACAAGGAAAAGCAAGTGCCCAAGCGGATGACATCGATGATCCTTTCCCTGCGCCTTCCGCCCTGCGCCCTGTGCCGATTATTCCTACGTCGCAGTGACGAAGGATGAGCGTAATGCGGCTTGAACCATGCGAAATCCCGCTTCGGCGGGGAGATGCGGGTTTTCCGACAGCCTCATAGCAAGAAAACCTTGGTATTAGAAATGGAAAATGAAGACTTAAGAAACCTGCCATATATGCTCTATGCGGATAAAGAGGGCCAAATCTATGACCACCCATATTTCCGGATGGCGGGCTTTTTGCGGTCTTCTCCTTCCCCCTTGAAAACGGAGGACCTCATACCCCTGCCCGAATTCAGCAAGCTCTTCTTTATCCCTGATTGTCCCCCCATCGGTCTTGACCCGTCAACGGGCGCATATAAAACCGTGTCAGAAATCGAGGTTGACGGGGTTGTGACCAAGTGTCTTGCCGTGGCAGCGTTTCCGGAACCGGGACTGGTGAGAAGCCACCTTCCGGCAGTTGATTATAGCCCGAAATCCTATACCCTGCCCATGTGGGCCTACACGGCCGTGGGATTCATGGATGGGTCCTATTGGGCTGCCGGGTTCAGAATCGAATACAACCACAAATGGGACCCGAAGAATTACGATGACAGGGAACTTGTTCCGGCCATAGAGAAATATCGGAAAGAGTATGGATCGGGTCCACTCGTGGAACACCTCATCAATTGCGCCACGGTCAACCATTGTTTTGCGGCCAAAAACCTGTTTCTTAAAAGGTGGGAGGCCCCGCTCCCTGTCAGCCAGGCATGTAATGCCGCCTGCCTCGGGTGTCTTTCTTTTCAATCTGAAGGGTCCTGCGAGGCATCTCAGGACAGGATATGTTTCAGACCGTCAACCAGGGAGATTGTATCTCTGTCGGTCACTCACCTGAATCAGGCGCCCGAACCTATCATGAGTTTCGGCCAGGGCTGTGAAGGGGAACCCCTCACGGAATACAGGCTTATTGCGGAGAGTATCAGGGAGATCAGGAAGCGGACAGGCAAGGGGACTATCAATCTCAATACCAACGGGAGCTTGCCCGAACGGGTTCGAGAGGTTGCCAATAGCGGCCTCGATTCCATAAGGATAAGCATGAACAGCGCCCGGCCCGAATTCTACAGGGCCTATTACCGGCCAAAGAACTATGACTTTGAAGATGTGGTGGAATCCATTGCCCTTTCCAAGGAAATGGGGCTCTATACCATGATAAACTATCTTGTTTTTCCGGGGATTACGGATCAGGAAAAGGAGATAGAGGCGTTAATGGGGCTGATTCAAAAAACAGGAGTCAATTTCATTCATCTTAAAAACCTGGATATCGATCCGCAGCTTTATTTGGAAAAGATGCCGACAGACCCTTCGCCGGGTATCGGCATGAGGCGGATGACCGCCATGCTGAAAGCGGAACTCCCCGATACGAAGCTTGGTTACTTTAATCAGCCGGTGCGGTGAGGTTGTTTTGGTTTGTTTATTTAAAAAGGATTCAAGGGGCCAAGGATTCAAGGCCCGCCCTGTCGCGACTCTATGATTACTTAACTTATAGGCCGATTTTTACAACGATGGCAGTTTATTGAGAATACAGTAAGGTTTATCGGTCTGGGCCAGGGATTCGAGTGAACTGCTTTTAAAAAACCTCAAGGATCTGAAAAGAGAAGGGTATGGTATGGCCTGATATCTCGAATCAGAAGAACCATAATCTTTTCCCTTGTCTTAAACGGGGAGCACGATGAACGTTTCCAATAAATGGTGGTTCGATCGTAGAGAGGAACTGGAGACCCTTGCACGGGAAAAATCCCCGGTTCGTATCTACATCGATGAAATACTAAATGAGGTGTTGTTTGATTTTTTGTATATCGACGCCATTGAAAGGGTTTTTTATAAGGCCGGCACCAATTCTCACCCCAGGATACTGGAAAAGGTCAACAGAATGGGGGCGGGCTTTAAATGCGTTTCGAGACAGGAAATAACTCGTTTGTCAAAAATCTTTCCCGATATCACATCCGGTCAGTTTTTGTTTGCCCCGGTTTTGGCAGGGCCGGACGACTACGAGTATGTATTTGAAAAGGATATCACGGTCATATTGAATGATGTCTATCCGATAAAGGCCTGGCCGGATGTTTTTAGAGAAAAGGAGGTCTTCCTCCAGGTCTCATGGCCCGAACAGGGCCCTGCCGGACCCGGCATCCCCTCCTCGAAGATTGAAGATGCTGCAAGACTCTTAAAAAATCTCGGAGCTGAAGTAAAAGGTCTCCATGTTGAATCAGAAAAAATCGACCTCTTTGAGCCCGGCAGATTGAGGGAAACGGCCTCATTACTTGCCGGATTAGCCTCCTCATTTCCAGGTCTCTCTCACTTTAGCCTGGGAAATGAAATCGGACTTTCGGGAAAGCCGACAGCAGGGGACCGGGATATTAAAGGAATAAGACAGGAACTTGAAGCCATCAAGGACGCCTATCCTCAATTCAAATTGTGGCTGGCGCCTGGCGCCGGTATTTTCTCTGATGCGGGAGTGATTTTGACTAAGGTGACCCAAACAAGTGAGCGGAAGGGGCGAACCTATGTCCGCATGGATATGGACATGAAAATTTTTCTGCAACAAGAGATCTACGGCAACCATCCTGCAATCCTGAATCTTACCAAATTAGACGAGACCGCAACCATACTCACCCATGTAATTGGAAAAGAGGGCAAAATCGACGATTCCATATGCTATGTCACAAGCCTTGCACCGATCGATAAAGGGGATATCCTGCTTATAACCCATACCGGAATATCATCGATCCCTTTGGTCGAACCAATAAAAGAGCACTACCTCAACGCGAGAAAGATGTGCCCTGTGAATATTTGACGGGCCTTCAAAAAAATCCCGCAAGGCGTGAGTAAGACCCGACAAATGCGCTCATTTTCTTCCGGCGTCTTGCAGCCATGTTAGGGGAACAACTGATTCAGAGTTACGCCCGTCATGAAAAAGTATTCAGCCGCAAAACATATGTTCAGATGAGGCCTCAGAGTATTTCTGACAAAAATCAGCTTAGGGAGCATATCGGTTCAGCAAGGAAAAGTATGATGAAGATTTTTGCCGCATAGGGCATGTTTTTGAAAATATTTGATGTTTTGTATTTCAGATGAACACTTAAATGATTTGAAAACTGAATAGTTATGCAGTACACTCAATTTTGTACGCGCAGCGGTGGCCGATCACGGCATTTAATGCCTCCCCTTTTAGGAAAAGGAACGTTCGACAAAGAAAAAATTCCGTTATGTTCTCATGAAACTCCACAATTTTTCTCACCCAATCCGGAGTTTACCGATGAAAAAATTTTTGATTTATTTCTTCCTGTTTCTTCTCCCCTCGATCCTGATGTCATCAAGCACTTCCATCGCAGCTACCCCCGGCATACGTGGTTTCAACGTGGTCACCAGGCACGGAGAAAAATTTCACATTTATAAAGACTACCATGCATTGGTAATGGGAGTCGGCAGTTATGAGAAATGGCCGGAACTTGGGAATGCCGTCTCCGATGCCAAAGAGGTAGCAGCCAGTCTTAAGAATATGGGCTTTCATGTAAAACTTGTACTTGATCCTACATATACGGAGATGAAATCGGCTCTAAAAGAGATGGTTTTTAAGATGGGAAGTGATGTAGACCGTGCCGTATTGTTTTACTACGCGGGTCATGGTTACACACAAAGGCTGCCTGACAAGACCAGGATGGGATACCTGATCCCTACGGACTGCCCGCTTTTAGAAGAGGATTCATTGGGTTTTGCCACCCACGCAATCAGCATGAAGGACATTGAAGCAGCCTCTTTGAAGATTTCTTCCAAGCACGTGATGATGCTTTTCGACTCTTGTTTTTCCATGTCCTTGTTTGCCTTGTTTCGGGCCGTTCCTGACGATATAACGAAGAAAAGCGCTTTTCCGGTAAGGCAGTTTATAACAGCTGGAAGGGAAAACGAAAGCATGCCGGAAAAAAGCATATTCAAACGCTGTTTTCTAAAGGCGATGTATGGAGATGCGGATTCCAATGACGACGGTTTTATAACCGGTTCCGAACTCGGGATGTATCTTCAGCAAAGTGTGACTGACTATACCAAGCGCCGACAACACCCCCAGTATGCCAAGATAAATAATCCTGATTTTGATACGGGTGATTTCATTTTCGTACCTTTAAGGATACGTCAGAAGCAGGTCGCGGAGGCGAAAAAAGTCCAAAAGGAAAAAGAAAGCCTCGCTAAGAAGGAACGTTTATCGAAGAAAGGAATTGAAGAGGCCAGGATAAAACAACTGGAAGCAGAGCGTAAGGCCGCACTGGAAAAAGCGCGAAAAGAGGCTGCCGAGAAGAAGGCCCTGGAAGAAGAGCTGAAAAGGCTGAAGGTGGAAAAAAGACTACATGAGGAAGCTGCCAAAAAAAAGGCCCTGGAGCAAGAGCTTAAGAGACTGAAAACAGCGCAAGCTCTTGAACAGCAAAAGAAAGAGGTTGAGGCCAAGCAAAAGAAGGATACCGAAAAAAGCACTTTGGAAGCTGATTCGAAAAAGGGCACAGGTTCACAAGTATACGATTTTGGAAGTAAACAGGTCAAATCCTTGTTATCCCTTTTAAAAGACCCTGAAAGGCCTGAGCAAACGAGTGACATAACAAGTAAACATGCAAAGGAACCCAAATCAGCCCACGTCCCCGGTACTGCCGGGAGCTTAAAGGATACTCTCAAATCCGGAAAAATCCCTTTCTTTGTAGATGATTTCGAAGATAAGGACCTGTGGTCCGCAAATCGCTATTTCCAATGGAAAACACGTCACAAAAATGATGCAAAAATAGGGGTCTCAATTGATGACACCCAGGGTGCTGACGGAAGTTCCTGCTCGATGAAGACAGAGTATGAATTAGGGCAAAGGTCCGGGGTTTTCATTATGGCAAGTCGAAAACATGAACACCCCAACAAAACGATTCAAGAGATTATGATTGATAAATCCCTTACTTTTGATTTGTCAAGATTTCGCAGGGTGGTTTTTTATATGAAAGGGAAAAAGGCTGATTCATTTTTTTCCAAACCAAACAAAATATTTTTTAACCTTCTTTGTTACGACGATGACGCCGTGCTGAAGTCCGGCAGGAGAACCTGGGTCAATTATTACCAGAATGCCGTCATCCGACCGGATAAGATGTGGAAAAGGATTGAAATTCACTTTGATGATTTCGTCCCAGCCGAGTGGACAAAAAATAATGTCAAACACTATTCAGACACACCTGATCTTCAAAATGTCTTTGGAGTATTGTTTATGTTCGGCAGTTGGGATTCCATGGGAGGCTGGGCAGGATCCAACACGGTGTGGATAGATGAGATTAAGTTCGAATAGCCTGGAAGAATGTGAATTACGGAAGAGAAATGAGAAAAAAGGAAAGAGAAATAAACGACAAAAAAGAAATAGGGGCAATCCTCAAAAAGGCGACCGTCATGCGCATAGCACTGTCTAAGGGGGATATGCCATATATAGTTCCCATAGCGTTCGGATATAAAGAGGGTGTTATTTATTTTCATTCTTCCCGTAAAGGCATGAAAATGGACATCATAGGGCAAAATAATAATATTTGTTTTGAAGTGGAGACTGATGTGGCGTTAGTGGAAGGCGAAAAACCCTGTAACTTTAACTTTGAGTACAGGAGTGTAATCGGATTCGGCACCGCGCATATCCTGGACAGTGATGAAGAAAAACGAAAAGGCTTTGATATCATCATGGCGCACTATGCAGATCCGCCATTTGAGTATAAGCCACAAGGGCTTAAAGCCGCTTGTGTGGTAAAAATTGAGATAGACTGCATAAAGGGAAAAAAATCGGACGGCACAACATTCGCGTAAACATACCATCCCTATCCCCTCTCCAAGGTGTAGGCTCTACGAGCCTGAGGCCGGGGGAGAGGGGATTTCATTACGAGCCCATCAAACTTAGTTCCCCACGATGCTGATGCTGATGATATTCATGGGAGGAAACCCGCCCATGTTATGGGTGAGCCCGATGTTGGGATCCTTGATCTGTCTGTCTCCGGCATTTCCCTGGAGCTGTTTGTAGACCTCATACATCATCCTGAGACCGGATGCCCCGATGGGATGGCCGAAGCATTTGAGTCCCCCGTCCGCCTGGCATGGTATTGTGCCGTCAATGTTGAAAAAACCGTCGCGCACGTCGTTTGCGGCCTTTCCGCGTGGAGAAATCCCAAGGTCTTCGTAGGTAACCAGTTCAGTTATGGAAAAGCAGTCGTGGACTTCCATCATACTGATCTCCTCCCTCGGGTTCTTGATCCCTGCCTCCTCGTATGCACGGTCTGCACAATGCTTTGCACTCTCCACATAGGTCCCATCCCATGTGTTGTACATGATTTCTTCGCCCGAGCTTATGGCGATCTGCATGGACTTTACAAAGACCGGATCAGAACGAAAGTTCTTGGCCATATCGGCGCGGCACACAATGGCCGCGGCCGCGCCATCGCTCACCCCGCAGCAGTCAAAAAGACCGAGGGGCCAGGCAATCATGGGGGCTTTTAAAATCTGTTCAACGGTTACCTCTTTTCTAAGGTGGGCCTTGGGGTTCTTAGCGCCGTTTTTATGACTCTTGGCCGATATCATGGCTAAGACCTCCTTTCCTTCTTCAGGGCTGAGGCCGTACTTGGCAAAGTAGCGCGTTGCCATCATGGCAAATGCGCCCGGCGCGGTAATGTTCGGAAAGATAAGCCTGTTCTTTGTGCCTAACGACACGGAAAAATCCGGAAGCCCGCCGTATCCCGTGTCCTTGAGCTTTTCGCTCCCCAGGGCGAGGCATATGTCGTAGGCCCCGGAAGCCACCGCATAGACCGCTCCCCTGAGGGCTTCGGTTCCGGTGGCGCAAAAATTTTCAACCCTGGTGACGGGGAGAAAAGGAAGCTTCAAGGCAAAACTCAGGGGAATTGCAGATTTGCCCACATTCACTTCATCAAAACAGGAACCGAACCACGCGGCTTGAATATCCTTCTTTTCAATACCTGCATCTTTTATTGCTTCCGTAGCTGCCTCAACCATCAGTTCCTCCGATCCGGCGTCCCAGCGTTCACCAAACCGTGTACAACCCATGCCGATGATTGCAACCTTATCTCTGATGCCTTCTGCCATTATTTCATCCTCCTCGTATATATGTAGAAGTTCAGCTCTCTAACAAAATCCCCCTCAATCCCCCTTTAAAAAAGGGGGAATAAAGGTCCTCCCCTTTTTTAAAGGGGAGTTAGAGGGGCTTTTTAGGATTTTTGTTTCAAATAATTTAACCGGTTGGACCGGACCATCATTCTCTCAGCCCATTGCCGGAACGGCCTTCCAGAAATAGCCGTGCATACCGTATTTCTCGTCCACATATTTTCTTCGAAAGCTCATTTCCATGGGCATCTCTACCTTTAACTCTTCGAGATCCACGTCAGTGAAGTCGAACCAGTACCTGCCGCCCCCTTCAAAGTCGACAATACCATAGATGGCAGGCGGGTTGGGGCTATAGGCGAGGTTGTCCCCCGTGTATGTGAAAAGGGTTCCCACCCTGTCTGAAAAGCGGTAAGGCTCCATCTGGTCGACTGCCCCGCAATCGGGGTTGACGCATACGTGCTGTGCCGGATACTGGGGTGTGCCACAAGATGTGCACAGGCTGCCGTACAGACCCAATACCTGCTTGCGGCTTCTCCAGAGTTCCGATACCGCTGTAAAGGCAACAGTCTCCCCCCGAATACCCTTTTCCGTGGAAAGGAGGTTGCGGAAGGCCACCATCTTTTCGTAGTTGTTGAGGTCTCTTCTCGTTTCCAGGTGCTTGCTGATGCCCCTTCGGTCTGCCCTGATTTTTTCAATCATGTCCGTTACCTCAAAGAGTATGGCATCTGCGCCGGCCCCGAATCCTACAACGGCTATGCGATCGCCCGGTTTTGCATTTTCAAGGGCAATGACAAAATGCATCATCGGATCAGCGGTCCCGGTAAACCCGACCCTGGCAAGGAGCGGTTCCACGACCTGGGATTCGTTGAGCCCGAGGATCCGCGCGATTTTCTTGAAGTCACCACCGTACAGACAGGGATAGACAACAGTGTCGATTGTGCTCGAATCAATGGAGCATTCCTTTGCAAGTCCGGCTAATGCTTCAACGATGAACTTGGTGTACCCTTCATCCCGGATAAACCTGTCTTCCCACTGCCGGTCGAAATGTTCACCTGAGCTTCTCCAGTGATCCACAAAATCATGTGACACGGAGAAGGACCCTTTAAACCGGGCAATCCCATCGTCCTCACCGATCAATATTGCGGCTGCACCATCACCAAAGATTTCCTCCTGGGAACTCCCGGCCTTGCCGGTGCGGTAATCCGCGGCGCATACCAGGACGTTTTGTGCAGACCCGGCCTTTACCGCATCAACGGCGGAGAGCATGGCCGTTGTGCCGGCCTTGAGGGAATCGGTGAAGTCCGCGGTCCGAATTTCGGACGGTGCGTCAAGGGCGGTCGCGATGATCTCGGCATTCTGCCTTTCGGCGAATGGTGGCGTTGCAGTTGCGAAGAAAACGCAATGGATGCCTGAGCGGTCAATCCCTGTTACGCAATCAGTCCCTGCCGCGACAGCCATGGTAAGACTGTCTTCATCGTAATTGGCCACTGCCTTTTCGCCCGGCATATAGGTTGCTGGGTTCAGCCATCCCATGGCCTTGTAAACCAGTTTTCTATCTATTCTGTACCTCGGAATATAAGCTCCGTACGAAACAACGCCTGCCATAGTCTTTACCTCCTTTTATTATTACATTAGAAACTCAGACCTCCGGGATTGGTCAGAGTTAGATCCTCTACCTTGAGCTTTGTGCATGAAAATACAAATCGCAAGCACCAAATTACAAATAAATCTCAAATTCCAATAT
>DAOUXC010000018.1 GCA_030666795.1 Desulfobacteraceae bacterium | reverse complement strand
GACGCTCCGAAGGAGCGGAGGAGAACAGCGGAGGGGGGGAGGCTTCACCCGCCCATAACTGCTTGAAATCACCAGGCCGGCAAGCTCGGAATCGAAGAAAAGACTGCTTTACCCTTCTCAGCTACCAACTTCATATCGAAACAGTTTCTCAGTACTCATTTACAGGATGAACCTAAAAATTGCAGCATGAAAAGGAATGAACAATGAAAACCAAAATGGAACGCGGTTTTTTTGATAATCACGTGTTACAACCCAATGCCATTTGTCTTAGAAGCCGCCTGTGGCTCTTCAATTTTGAGAACAGGGAAAGAAAAGGGCTTTTTGAAACCCTTGCGGAAATCGTGAAAGAATCGAATAATCGCGCGCGGGAGGCGCAGTGTCAACCGGGAGAGGTGCAGAGACGTCTTGACTGGTCTCACGCGAGGGCCGAAAGACTGTGGAAACAAGGCTGGTGAAAATGACTTTTCCTATGGGACACAGTTCCTTAGCGAAGAAGGATTTCGATGAGTCTTCGGTTGGCCGACGGGAAAGCGAAATTACCCAATTCATGAAGGGATACCCAACGCCCTTCAACAGCCGCACTGAGGATTATGTCCTGACCGGGGGGATCCGGTTTGCAGGAGTAGGCATGGAGGCGTACACGGAATCTGGTGTAGGCGTGCCGGATTTCTCCCAGTTTTTCTAAAATGTCCACCTTCACACCGAGCTCTTCAAGCAACTCCCGCCGGAGGCACTCCTCAGGGGTTTCTTCTCCTTTCACTTTGCCGCCGGGAAATTCCCACAGGGAGGCCATGAGGCCTTCAGGAGGTCTCTTCTGGATGAAGACCCTGCCGTGGTCCCACAAAATCCCGACAGCGGCCGTCACCGGTATTGTCGGAGTCCGGGGGGGCCGAACAGGCCGCATGAGCACCGTCCCCTTGAGGCGGGCCCGACAACACTTGTTCAACGGGCACGCTTCACAATCGGGACGAAGCGGAGCGCACACGGTTGCACCCAGTTCCATCACAGCCTGATTGAATTCACGTGCCTGCCCCCTGGGGAGCCACGCCATCAGGGTCTCCCGGATAGCCTTCCGGCTCTCCGGTTCCTTGACGGGCCGGTCCAGGTCCTTAACGCGTGCCACAACCCGTTCCACATTTCCGTCCAGCACGGGTACATCTTCCTTAAAGGCCAGACTGAGGATGGCGGCCGCCGTATAAGGGCCGATGCCGGGGAGCTTCAGCAGGGCTTTTTCATCCCGTGGAATCCTGCCGGCGTGTTCGGTCATGATCATTTGTGCCGCTTTTTGCAGGTTACGGACCCTGGAGTAATAACCCAGGCCCTCCCATAAGCGGAGAAGTTCACCCTCTTCCGCTTCGGCCACAGCCGCCGGATCCGGTAAGCGCTCCATCCATCTTAAATAGTAGGGAACGACCTTGCTCACCTGGGTCTGCTGGAGCATCACTTCCGATATCCAGACCGCATAAGGGCTATAGTCACGGCGCCATGGGAGCGAGCGTTGGTTTTTAAGGAACCAGGAAACGAGGTTTCGGCCTGTTTCATGTTGCCCCATATGTTTGTGTTGACGTGCCTTGGCCAAGGGTTCACCAATTGAAACCGCGGACGAGGTTCAGGTATTCCTGATGAAAAGGTATGGGGGACATATGGATTGCAGGGTCCAAGGGAATCGGTTTCATGGACATTTCTTAGTTGACAAAGGGGATTGATTTGAATTTATTGCACGGGTTTGGTATTTTTTAACAGGTTTCCGCCTTTAAAACAATCATGAATTTAATAGGGAGTGACAACGATGAATGTATTGGTTGAGCAGAGCGGTCCGGTGACAACGGTGATCATCAACCGTCCGGAGAGACGAAACGCGATAAATGAAGAGACCGCGCGCGGGCTTCTGGATGCCTTTGAGGCCTTTGAAAGTGATGAGGATTCGGCGGTGGCCGTTTTAGCCGGTGCCGGAGGATGTTTCTGCGCGGGCTGGGATCTCAAGGAATTCGCGGAGACAGGCTTCCCGGAGTCTTACGATCCGGAAGGTGACGGCGCGCTTGGCGTATCGCGGCGCCTGTTAAACAAGCCGGTGATCGCCGCCGTTGACGGACACGCGGTGGCGGGCGGTCTTGAACTGGCACTGTGGTGCGATCTTCGTATCATGGATGCCGATGCCGTATTCGGTGTCTTCTGCAGGCGTTGGGGTGTGCCGCTTATCGATGGGGGCACGGTGCGCCTTCCCAGACTCATTGGAGCGAGTCGGGCGCTCGACATGATCCTGACGGGTCGCCCTGTGGGCGCTGATGAGGCGCTGGCATGGGGTCTGGCAAACCGTGTGGTTCCGAGCGGCCGGGCTCGCGAGGAGGCTGAAAGCCTCGCTGCCGAGATCGCGCGCTTCCCACAGGTGTGCCTCCGCACTGACAGGATGTCATGCCACCGGCAGTGGGATATGGGTCTTTTTGAAGCACTGCGCAACGAGGGGATTGAAGGAGAACTGCCGCTTCGCGAGGAAGCGGAACGGGGCGCGGGCCGATTCTCGGACGGACTCGGCCGCAAGGGTTCCTATGAGAGCATTTGAAGGGAACGAGTTCGATGCTTAATAAAGGCCGCCCTCAATTCAACTAACTCTGTTAGTCTTGCACCTTGGGGCTCCTCCACATAACATCTGAAGGGGCGAAAGAGCCAATCTACTGTAAAGCCTTTCGGATAATACCAACCGAAAAGGGCTCTCCATGAGCCGGGTAGACGGTTTTGGCTACATCATCGAACAAGAGCTGCCAGCTCTCCTTCAATGCCGGCCAGTCTTCAGCGAAAATGGGGAGACCCGGTCGGAGCCTCAACGGAAACTTGTTCATGGCCAGATCCCCCACGAAGACATCCCCGGTTTCCAAAACAACGCTGACGGATCCCGAGGAATGACCCGGGGTATGGATCACTTTACCTTGGATTCCGTATTCTTCCAGAGACAGCCCTTCATCCCCAAGGACCAGGTCGACACGGGTCGGGGGGATGTGGACCAGTGGTAGAAATACCTTTACGATACTGCAGAAGACACGGCCCAAGAGAGTCACTCCGGGAGGCATGGATTTTAAAGACTTCTCAAGCCAGTCTTTCTCTTTTTCATGCATGGCGATTTGTGCACCCGTGAGATCCTTGATCTCTTTAGCGGAGCCGATGTGATCCCAGTGCCCGTGTTAAAAAAAAGATTTGTTAGCGTCATCAGGGGAGTTCCTTTTTTGCCTGTTCCAGGAATACTTGAGCCTCGCCTTCCTCGAAGAGACGGATGGCTTCAAGGATGTGTTCTCGTGCCAGTTTATTGCGCTCCTTGGCCTTGTGCAGTTTTCCCAGATCCAGATGAGCCAAAGCAAGCGTCCCCTTGGCCCCGATCTCCTTTGCTGCTTCGATGGCCTGAGAAAAATGGGCACTGGCTCGTCGGGCGGCAAAAGGAAGTTCTCTCAACAAAAAACCGAGGTTCCTTAAAATGACCGATAGTCTGACTTTTTCTTCACCAAGTGCCATCCCCAGGTAGACTTTGCCCAGGATGTATTCTAATAAGGCATAATTATATTTCAATTCGAGTCTTCGAAGAACCTGGTTCGTCTCGATCAGCATGTTCATCCCCTTACCCATTCTCCCTTTGGCAATCCATAGCAGCCCCCATGCCATCGGCAGAAGAGGTTCCAAAATACCGGCCCCGGCCTTTCTGCAATTTTCAGCTAACTTGAAGGAGGCCTCGGCCTCATCATACTGGCCTTCAAAAAAGTGCGACACACCCTTAAAGTATGACCAGATAGTGGAGTAAAAAGGATCGACTGCGATCTCCTCGACATGCTGAAAGGAGTGGATGGCCGCTTCAAAATCGCCGGCAGTCATATGTCCCCAGCCTACGACCGCATGCCCCATCGCCTGACTTCTGATATTGGAATGTTTCTTTCCAAACTCTATCATCTCTTTTCCATTCCTGAGAGCCTTGCCCGCCTCCCCCCTGTTCCTATATAGAAACCCCAGGTCACCCCGCGATTTGAAGTACAGGTATTGGTCAGAGGGAATCTGGGTGGCGATTTCTTTTGCCCTTTCACCATACTCGACTCCTATGTCCAGCAAACCCAAATCTACACAGGCAAGGGGAAGCCAGGTGCAGGCATAGCCGATCGCCCGGAGGTCGCCAGTTTCCTCTCCCAATGTGAGGGCTTTTTTGAGATAGTCGTGTGAATCCCTATTCTTGCCCGTGGCCCATAGGGCCATGCCAAGCCAGGCGTAGAACATTGCTCGCCGGCTTTTGTCCGCCAGTGAGTCCGCGGCTGCCTCATGGGCAGCGAACAAGGCGATTAGATCCGGGAACCTCCCATAGTAATAATGTAACAAGGCCCACTTTTCCAATAGATCGAATAGCAGGTTCATATCTTCTTCGGTCTTTTCAGGCTTCGGATTCAGCAGATCGTATGCCTTCTGATAGTATTGCTGAGCCTCATCCAGAGCGAACCGGTTCAGGCACTTTTCGCCTGACTTAGTGAGGTAGTCGACAGCTTTAAGCTCTGATCGGCCTTGCGTGAAATGAAAAGCCAGGGTCTCATAGAACTCAGGAAGCCTGTCATGGAATAGTTCCTCCATTACAAGCCCTATCTTTTCATGGATTTCTTTCCTTTCTTTTTTGAGGAGACCGTTATAAACAACTTCCTGCGTCAGGGCATGCTTGAACATATACTCCAAATCCGGTTGTAGAGACCTGGTCCTGATCAGATCGGTCTGTTCGAGCCCCCTCAGACATTGGTCGATGTCTTGTCTCAGTTCTGTAGCCTTTTTGAGAATGGCATAATAAAAAGTTCTCCCTATCACCGATGCCTCCTGAAGAACTCTCTTAGTCTCTTTCTCCAGGCGATCAAGCCTACCATCGATGACACCGTGGATGGTTGAAGAGATATCAGCTTCACTGATGGGTTTTGCAAGAACCCAACCTCCATTGTCTCGCGCGAGTGTGCCGGATTCGATCAATGAATTGACCAGCTCTTCAAGATAGAAAGGATTGCCCTCTGCTTTGTGTTGAACGAATCGCCTCAAGTCAGATGGAATGGTGTCGGTTTTAAGGAGAGATTCCAGCATGTCCTGTGTTTCGGATGAAGATAGATCCTTGAGTCGAAATTCATTGTAAATTTGAGCCAGTCCATCTAATTGATGGCTTGTAAAGAGATTGAAGGTGGGCCTGTACACACAGATAACGATTGCGGGGTTCGGAACCTGCGTCAGAGCATTACGAAGTAATTCAACAAACGAAGGATCAGCCCAATGGAGATCCTCCAGGCAGAAAACGGTCGGGGTCTTCCTGGCAAGGGCCGAAAGAATCGTTTGCACTGAATCCTGGAGCCTGGATTTCCAGAACTCCGGACTCACATCTTCCGCCTCCGGATAGCTGATGGCATAAAGACTCCCCAAATAGGCTATGACATCATCCTTTTTGCCGAGTAAGTGCGCTATGCCGGACTCGATCCTTTCTCTTATTTTTTCCGGAGGATCGGCTTCCTCAATTTCAAAGATTCGGTTAAGCAAATCAATGAGGGGAAAATATGGGATGTTCTGACTGTATGCATAAGCATGGCCTTCTATCCATTGAATCTCTTTGAGGTCCAAAGTGGCTTTGAACTCATCAACCAATCGACTCTTACCTGTCCCCGCTTCTCCGCAAATGGCGAAAACGCTGCCCTTCCTCTCCCGCAGAGTTTCGACTGCCTCGCCGAGCTGAACCAGTTCCATCTTTCTGCCGATGAGATCGGCCCTCATACCGGAAAGCCGGTGTAATGTTATTGGTCTTTCCTTCAGAGACAAAACCTTATGCACCTGGACAGGTTCTGCTTTGCCTTTCACGGTAGTCGGTTCCATGGCTTGAAAGGTAAAATGGCCTTCGGCCCGTCGGTAGGTATTAGGGCCGACCAGTATTTCACCGGCTTGAGCCAGACTGCTCAAGCGGGAGGCAAGATTGATAGTGTCCCCCGCCACGCCGTGTGTCCCTTTCCCCACGTCGACTTCGCCCGTGACAACGAGGCCCGTATTAATCCCGGTGTGCATTGAAACGGGCTGGCCGACCTTCTTTTCCAGTTCAGGACTCATGGAATCGACAAGCTCGTGTATTTCCCTGGCAGCCTTTATTGCCCTGAGAGGATCATCCTCGTAGGCTCTTGGCACACCAAAGAGGGCCATAACCGCATCGCCGACAAATTTCTCCACAAAACCCTCATACTTTTCTATCACCTTGGAAATTTTGCTGAAGATGTTGGTGGTGATTTCTTTTACCTCTTCGGGATCAAGCCTCTCTGACATTTCAGTGTATCCGGAGAGGTCAGAGAAAAGGACCGTAACGTGCTTGCGCTCACCATCGGCTTCAGGCTGGAGCTTTTCTTCCCGGATAGGGCCGGGTTTATCCAATCTGCAGCCGCATTCGCCGCAGAACTTATCACCCGGTATATTCTCAGAATCACACTTCGGGCAGAGGAGGATGAGCTTCTCACCGCACTCACGGCAGAATTTTCTCGCCTCATGATTTTCAGCCTGGCATTTCGGACATTTCATGTTCGATGTCCTCCGAATTTTGAGAAGAAAAAATCTAAGGAATAATTGGATGATCCTGCAGCCTCCCAACAGAACGGAAAAAGTCCTGTTAGGAAGTGGATAGGCACATTTTGAGGTGATTCTCCATGGGGTAACCTCCAGGGTAGAGGTTAACGGCTTGAAAAAAAATGGAATAAAAACATGGAACTGCAAAAAGTCTTTTAAGTCAAGTTAAATCGAGTTTCGGAATCAATGGTTTTCGATTAACGAAGGATGGGTTAGATCCCATATACTGTGATCCGATTCGGCATCTCGAAAATAAAGTATGCTTTCGATTAATTTTTTTCCTGTTCCTCACAGAACCTGTCCAATATCAGCGGGCTGGCCCCTTTCCCCAAAAGCCTCTTTGACAAATGCCTTTCTAACCCCTATAATCCGCCGAAAATTCAGAAAGAGTAATCCCCCGTTCTCAAATGCCCCTATGTAGACACCAGAACCTTGTCCTGATCGCCACGAGCAAAAGTAAAATGCGATGCAGGCATTGCCATCTGACCATTGACGAAGAAGAACTGGCATATGGCTACTGCCCGGAGTGTTATGAAACTCAAGGTGTGAAAAGAAGCGACTTCGAGGTACTTGAACCGGTGGATGACGGAAAGGTCCGGTACTGCTGTGAGAAATGCGGCGCCATTATCACATGTTGAATCCTCTAAGAGACTGCATTTCCAATTGGGCCATGATTTCGCATGGCCTTTTCTTTTGCCAAAAAAATGCCACTCAAACCCTCAAAAGGGCTGTGGTCTGATTCCCCGGAGGTGAATAGTGAACGAAATGTCCTTTACCGTACCCATTGACAGGCGTTATTTTGAAGATTACGTTGCCGGATCGGTACATATATTCGGACCCATAAGGGTCGAGCAGGATGATATCATAGATTTTGCTCACCGTTTTGATCCCCAACCCATGCACCTGGACCCGGAGGCGGCCGGAAAGAGCAGCTTCGGCGGTCTGATCGCCAGCGGCTGGCACACCGCCTGTCTGATGATGAAGCTTTTCGTTGAGCACTACCTGTCGAGCGTGGCAAGCCTGGGTTCACCGGGCGTGGATGAGCTTCGATGGCTCAGACCGGTGCGGCCGGGTGACGATCTGTCCATCCGCGTAAAGGTTCTCGAGACCAGGCGCTCAAGCTCCAAACCCGATCGGGGCATTCTCCGCTCTTTTGTTGAAGTGCTGAACCAGGATCAGGAAATTGTGGCAAGCATGCAGGGCTTGAACCTCTTGAAGTGCAGGCAGGAGCCCGGGGCCGGGGAAGTTAAATAAGATGAGAGGTTTTATCGGGTGACCTCTTTTCCAAACCCGACGCATGGATCATGAACAGCCGCCGGGTCCGGAAAGATACTTTGCAAGACGTTTTCCAAGGCCAATAATGGTTGTAGTCGGCGGCATTCCCCAGGCTTCAGGAATAACCGAACAATCACAGACAAACAGGTTGTCATATTCTGTCATAAGATTCGAATCCACGATCTGACCAACCTTAACCGTACCACCCGGATGGGCGGCCAGGTACAGGGTCCTGAAAATACTTTTCGCGCCGGCATTCTTTAGTATCTCTTTTGCCCGTTCATACCCTCTCAGCAGCTTTTGTTTCTCATTCTCATCCAATATTTTACGCACCCCGCCATGGTCGGTAAGCTTCCCGCCAAGTTCATCTCTTGCTTTAACCATTATCTGGAGAGTGTTTCGTCGTGAAAACATTTTATCAAATCTGAAAGCACCGGCCGCGGACACCGCCGTTATTGAAAACGGGTGTGCCATGTCTGTCATCATGTAACCCTCATCTTCCATATGCACGCCTGCTGTCATGGGAATTTCACTGGTCGGAACATCAATCTCTTTTACCGTACCCCGAACTCCTATGAGCGGATCAAAGAAAAAATCATATCCTGCTCTTTTAATTCCACTTGCGCGAAGTATGACGGGGGTGCCTATGCCACCCGCGGAAATAATGACTTTTGGCGCAAAAGCCTCATATTTCTTTAGACCTTTTGTAAATTCCACTCCGATTGCCTTATTGCTTTCGAACAGTACCTTTTTGACCTTTGCGCCGTTTATCAGTTGTGCCCCATTCGCCACAGCTTCCTCGATATACATTCTCGCGTTCCACTTCACTCGATTGGGATCTCCGTAATGACCAAATCCATATTCCGGTTTCCATCTATCCTGATACATAAACTTGTCCAGTTTTTTCCAGCTGTATCCGAGATCTTGAGCGCTGTCCATGAGCCTCTTCGACATGGGACCAACCATTTCATCTTTAAGCGGAGCAAAAGGAAGTTCTTCTTTCAGCTCCTTTACCTCATCACGGATATCGATACCATAAGATTTCAGCATCTCGAAGGGAACAGGAAACGAGGTCGCGTAATAATGGATTGAGCTCCCGCCGGTTGTAATGCCCCTGACCAGACCCAGCATCTGAGGTGTAAAAAGCATGCCTCTGCCCGGAAGCAAAAGTGCTTTGGAACCTTGCCATAAGCTTCCGGTCAAAGGAGCATTGTCTCCCCATTCAAGAATGAGCACCTTTTTGTTTCTTTGGGATAATTCCTTCGCGACCGTTGCCCCGCCTGGCCCCGATCCCACCACTATGAAATCTTTTTCCTGAAAATCCAAATCCACAATACTTTCTCCAAGAATCCGTCAGATATCTTGTCCTGTTGCTGGTTCAGTGTCATAGTGCAGAAGTGCCTGGAAATAGGCGCCGACCTCCGGCGGGATCGATGTAAATCGAACCTTCCGGGTGGTCTCATCCTCCCCGGAGTTTTGGGTCATTTTTCCATAGAAATCCTTCGCTGACAGCTCATCGTCCACATGTTCCAGGTTCATTTTAAGATTGGTCAGAAGTTCAAGTGAGGCATCCATCTCAATCTCGGCACTCTTCCTGGAAAGACGGACAATGTGACCTTTGAACTGCTCCTCCCCGACATGTTTGCCGCCAAGTATGGCATACAGCACAGGAATCTTCCGCACGAGCATAACCATTGCGGGATCTTTGTCTTCCAGGACTTGATTGTAAAGACCGGAAATACCTCCCACCTCGTAGATCGTGAGAGGCGTTTCATATCCTTTGGGAAGGACCTCTTGCCGCCCGTCAATACGCAAAACATCACCCGCTTCCCTGCGTACGGATTCGGAGATGAGGATCTGCCCGCCGACAGTATAGGACTCGATTCGGCTCGTCATGTTCACCCCGCTTCCCACCACGCCGAACTTGGCCCGCTCCTCTGTACCTATGTTGCCGACAACAACATCGGAGGTATTCAGACCGATCCCCATTTCCAGTTTCGGCAAGCCTCTGTGCGCGTTTTCTTTGTTCACCGCCTTCATGGCATTTTGCATCTCAATAGCGCATGTCACGGCTGCCCGGGCGTGATCCTCACTTTCCCTGGGAGCTCCAAAGGTCACGAGCAGTGAATCTCCGAAAATGTCGTTGATCGTCCCGTGATACTTCTTACAGATTTTCATCATGACATCAAAGTATCGATTGAGCAAAGCCATCACCTTCTCCGGATCCAGACGCTCCGAAAGCTGTGTAAAGCCCCGAAGATCGGTCATCATCATGGTAACCTTTCGTTTTTCACCACCCAACCTGATCGAGTCCGGCCTTTCGATGACCCTGTTCATCACTTCTTCGGAAAGATAGCGACCGAACATCTTTTTGAGAAGATCAGTCATTTTTCCCAATTTTGCTTCACGGTCTCTCCAGCGAAGAACCACATAGGTGATGAGCAGGAGCATTATGGAGAAAATCAGCGCGGCCCAGCAGAGGGTGATGACTGCATAAAAACCGTGTGGCTTTCCGTCTGCAAAGGGGAGTGTTGAAAAGACGGGTCCGTAAGGAATCAGGTCGAGCCATACGCCCACCTGAGAGACGGCTATAATGGCTAAAAAGGTCGGTATCCATGGCAAGGCAACGGCCGTCCTGAAAAGGATCAGCATAAAGGACGCCAGGGCCATACCAAAGAGCCATGGACTGATTTCAGACACGATTCCCCACATGTAGCAGAACAAAGCCGTGTGTACAGCGCTGAACTGGACCACAAAATGCGTAAACAGATTGCTTTCCCGATCACGTCGACGAAGCCACAGACCGATCATCAGGACGACAAACCAGACTAAGCCGAACGATCGCCAGATATTGAGCAAAGGCGGGAAAAAGGCCCAGTTGATGTATGGCAGACGTCCCTGGTTCAGCCATATGACGCCGAATACAAAACTGAGCGTACTGCCTATGGCAAAAAAGACCGCGATCACCAGAAGACAACGATCCACCGCAGTCCAGTCCAGGGGGTTCCTGCTTTCCCTGTCGGCGTTGAATAACAGGCGGGACAGAAGGAACACAAGGAACAAACCGAACGCGGCGGCGAAAAAGAATTTTGTTGTCATATGGAAACCTCAAAGATTCCGGTTTTTCACTTTCTGTTTTTGATAGCAGAAAGCGTTACCCTTAATCGGTCAGTGGGAACCAATAAAAATGGAACAACGTTCAGATTCTACAACTTTGCCAACAACTCGCTGGTCCTAAACAGCCAATAATCCATTCCCATTTCACGGAAATTATCCTCTATTCTAAAGCTTTTTCTCTTTGGCCGTTATCGGTGTAAAGTTCTCCCAGGAAAAGATAACCTTGGGAAAAATGTGGTTTTAGATTTAATTCCTCTAATCTCTTGATTCCCTCCAGAATAAATTCTGCGACCTCCCAACAGAACAAAAAAGTCCTGTTAGGAAGTGGACCGGCATATTTTGAGGTGTTTATCAATGGGGGTAACCTCTCCAGATAGAGGTTAAAGGTTTGGTGGGGAAACTCTTAAAACATGGAACTGCAAAGAAGTTTTTAAGTCAAGGGAAATCGGCCTTTAGAATTATTGCTAATGTAAACGCCTCCTCAAAAATAACACCTTTCAGAAATACCCAAATCGATTTTCTAATATCTCTGGCAGCTTTGAATTTATCGGCTTCTCAATAGTCAAAGGACGGGTGACTATTGTTGAATCTGAGAAAGATGATCTGACGGAAGTAAATAACATAAACGAAAACCTTCAACTTCCACATATTGTGCCCTCCGATTCGGCTTGACATCTATCCCCTTTTAATTTTTAATCGGAATGAATCTCATTCAATCAAGTTAAATAGAGATAACCCAACAACATAACCCGAACCTTCAAGGAGGAAGTGATGGTGTCATGTCTCCAGAAGGTAGAGGTAACCGGAAGCCTCCAAGGGATTTCTATACCCCTTTGGAGGCTTTTGTATGTGGGGAGGTGATCCCTTGAGCACAGAAGAATTCAAACGTCGGCTTACAGCCATTTTAAGTGCTGATGTGGAAGGGTACAGTCGCCTCATGAGGGAGGACGAGGAGGCAACCGTCCGCACCATTACCGCCTACCGCACGGCCATGACCCATCTCATCGAACAGTACCGGGGACGGGTGGTGGACTCTCCCGGGGATAATATCCTTGCCGAGTTTACCAGCGTGGTGGATGCGGTGAACTGCGGTGTGGAGGTCCAGAGGGATCTTGCCGAAAGAAACGCCGAATTGCCGGATAACCGCCGGATGCAGTTTCGAATCGGCATCAATCTGGGAGATGTCCTGGAGGAAGGTGAACGGATCTACGGTGACGGGGTGAACATTGCCGCCCGGATGGAGAGCCTGGCAGACGCAGGAGAGATTTGTATCTCCGGAACGGTCTATGACGCCGTCGAGAGTAAGATCGGCTTGGAGTATGAGTTTCTGGGGGAACATGAGGTCAAGAATATTGATAAACCGATCAGAGCCTATCGGGTTTTGTCATATCCGGGTGCTGCGGCCCACAGAGTTATCAAGGCGAAAAGGGCTGTTGGAAAGACCTGGCGCAATGCCATTGTGGCCATAGTAGCCGTTATCGTCGTGGGAGCGGCTGTGCTCATCTGGAACTTTTACTTTCGTCCTTCTCCTTTAGAGGTCGCCTCTGTAAACAAAATGGCATTTCCCCTGCCCGACAAACCCTCCATTGCCGTCCTTCCGTTCAACAACCTAAGTGGTGACCCCACACAGGATTACATAGCTGACGGGATCTCCGAAAATATCATTTCCGCCCTGTCCAAGATTTCGGAAATGTTCGTCATTGCCAGTAATTCCACATTCACGTACAAGGGCAAGCCGGTGAAAGTCCAGCAGGTAAGCGAGGAGCTTGGGGTACGCCATGTACTGGAAGGGAGCGCCCAAAAGATCGGAAACCGTGTAAGGATTACTGCCCAGCTCATAGACGCAACCACAGGGCACCACCTCTGGTCGGAGAAGTACGATCGGGATATGAAAGACCTCTTTGCCCTTCAGGATGAGATCACCCATAAGATCATCGTTGAACTCCAGGTGAAGCTGACTGAAGGAGAACAAGCCCGGGTGAGCCACAAATCAACCACCAATCTGGAAGCCTGGAGTTATGCAGTAAGAGGGCTGAAGCTATTTGAGCGCGTTTCCAAGGAGAACAACGCCAAAGCGATGGAGCTTTTGGAGCGGGCCGTAGAACTGGACCCCGGTTATGTCTGGGCCTGGGTGAGGCTCGCCTGGACTCATCTTGTCGCTTCTAGGGTTCCAGGATGGAGCCAGTCCCCTTCCGAATCCTTTAAAAAGGCCGTCGAAATCTCGCAAAAAGTATTGGCACTGGATAAATCCGATTCAGACGTACGCGCCTTATTGGGGAATGTTTATTATCGCCAAAAGCGGTATGAACAGGCCATCACTGAAGGGGAAAAATCCCTCGCACTCGGTCCAACCAATGCTCAAGCGCATGTCCTTTTGGCGGTTTCCATGAACGCTGTGGGCAGATTCGGTGATGCCATCGATTTGGTCAAGAGAGCCATGCGCCTTCACCCCTATTATCCGGCATACTACCTACTATATCTGGGCGCAGCCTACCGCATGACAGGACGTTATGGAAATGCCCTAACAGTATACAAGCAACTACTCGACCGTTCCCGAAAAGGTGAATTTCCAATTTTGAGCTCACACATTTATATAGCTGAGGTTTACATAGAACTTGGTAGGGAGGAGGAAGCCCGGAGTCATACGGCGGAGGTGCTCAGGATAAGTCCCAAATTCTCGTTGGAGGTGGTCAGCAGACTCTCCACCTATAGATACAAAGATCCGGCCCATCTGGAGCGTCGGCTCAACACCCTGCGCAAGGCGGGGATACCTGAAACGCCACCTTTGCCACTACCTGACAGACCCTCTATTGCCGTGCTGCCCTTTGTGAACATGAGTGATGATCCAAAACAGGAGTATTTCAGCGATGGGATAGCGGAGGAAATTATTACGGCCCTTTCCAAGACTCCTGAGCTCTTCGTGATTGCCCGAAATTCGTCGTTCACTTACAAGGGAAAGCCTGCGAAAGTTCAGCAGGTGGGGCGTGAACTTGGCGTTCGGTATGTGCTGGAAGGGAGTGTGCGAAAAGCTGAGGATAAGGTGCGGGTCACGGCTCAGCTTGTGGATGCTGCAACTGGAAAACACATCTGGGCAGAACGATATGATCGGGATTTGAAAGACATATTTGCGCTACAAGATGAGATCACGATGAAGATCATAACAGAGCTTCAAGTGAAGCTGACGGCAGGGGAAAGAACTCGGCTGTGGTCCAGAGGTACGGGCAAGCTCGACGCATATTTAAAATTTTTGCAGGGGACAATGCATTTTAATGAAATGAATAAAGAGGGCAATGCCAAGGCCCGGAATCTCTTTGAGGAGGCTATTGCCTTGGATCCTCAGTATCCAGAGGCTTACACTATGTTGGGTTGGACTCACTATACTGATTTGTGGCTTAAGTCGACTAGGTCTCCTCGCGAGTCTATTAGGCAGGCCTTTGAGCTGGCACAGAAAAGTATCGCTCTGGACGACTCCTGTCAACCTGCGCACGGTTTATTGAGCTGGCTCTTTTTGATGATAAGGCAGCATGAAAAAGCCATTGAGGAAGGAGAGAAGGCTATCGCTCTTGATCCCAATTCTGCTGACGCTTACGGGTGGTTGGGGCAGGTTCTTTTCTTTTCAGGAAAGCCGAAGGAAGCCGCTCTTTCATTTGAGAAAGCTATTCGTCTCAACCCAATCGCTCCAAGCTGGTATTTGTACATGTTAGGGATGGCCTATCGCGAAACGGGACGATATGAGGAAGCAATCACGAAGTGTAAGAAAGCCATAAAGCGGCAACCTAATAGCATAATTGCTCATCTTGTCCTGGTCGCCACTTACAGTATGCTAGGCCAAGAGGACGAGGCGCGTGCAGCAGCTGGAGAAGTCCTCCGAATAGATCCTAAGTTTTCGGTGAAGTATCTTGAAAAGACACGTCCACATATAGATCCTGCCAACACGGCTCGCTTCGCCGACGCTCTGCGCAAGGCGGGGCTGAAGTGACGGGCACCCATTTTGCCATGTTCTTTACTTTTCCCGAGGCCGTGTATTCTGTAGAAATGAAACCTCAAATAAAAGAATAAACTCAGGTTTCCAATTCTTGTTGGTATCCTTCAATATCTTCTGCTTCTTGGAGTTGCCTTAAGGGTGACCTATTGTTGAATCTGAGAAAGATGATTTTAGGTGCGAATTTCATAGAAACCGTGAGCGAAAAGGATTTAAGAATACCAAATGTATGTGAAACTGTAATGATGTAGTCTGGACGAAAGCATTGATAATATATTGTTAAATTTTTCCGTGTCTTTCAGATTTAAGTATGGGACAATTTGTTAAATGCCAGCGCTTAGAATATTGGATATCACAAGTTAAATTGAAAGGCTTATTTTACAGATTTGTTGGAGTAATCAGCAATTTTTTAACGCAGTAAAAAAAGCGAATAGATCCTTGATGTATCCACAAGTCTAAGCAATCCTTTTGGATGAGAAATATCACAAGGAACCATAACCCTCTTGCTACACTTTGATAAATATAAACGATAAAAAAGGCAAATCGAATTTAGTGATCTGCCCTTTTAATAAAGAGTGAAGTTGAAAAAATAAATTCAAAATTACTTAAAGGATAAGCTTTGAACGATTGGAGCAACATTTTCAGGATTTTGCATTGGATGGGTCGCCATATAAATACAGTAGCCGTCTTTATAAGCAGACACAAGTATCGTATTTAATAGAACGGAACCGCTCCATAACCATTTTATATCAGTTCTGTATGCTTTTGATCCGCATTTGAGTGTTATCTCCTTGTTGGAGATAACCTCGATATTCGAACCAACATTCTGCAGGCCTTTCGTATAGTATTGTGTGCCGAAATCAGCCAATTCCATTCCTTCGGGTATTTTAACAACAGCGGCATCAAATGTTACATTTTCAGGAGTTTTCATTCTCATAACCTGTGCTGGAGATGCAGTTTCCGCTTTTGTACTTCCCAATGGATAATCAAAAGTAAAGGATGGTATGGCTGTTCTCTTGAATAATCCATCTTTTGCCACACCTTCATTTTCCGTCATCCAAATCGAGCCAGTAGAAGGCGCCTCGGCAAGGGTCTTAATCATCTTATTAAGCCTTACATTTGCTTCCTGATCACTGGATATGGGTTTTTCAGATACGCTTGCCGGAATAATGTACTCTTTCAGCAACCTGCTTGAAACAAACATGTTTTCGCCTTCAATATTACCCGTAAATACGGCAACTAAGTTTTTTTCGGGTACAACGAAAATCACCTGGCCATATATTCCCAACGCCGCAAAATATCCAGCCGGATTGACCCACCATTGGTACCCATATTTATTACCTCCTAGCCTTGCATCCAGGTAAGGCCGTGTTGACGCTTCGATCCATTCCGCAGATATTATCTGTTTGTTGTCCCATTTCCCTTTATTGAGATAAAGCAATCCAAATTTTGCCATATCCTTTGGTTGCAACCACAGCTTACCATATCCAATGTTTGTTCCTCCCGGACCAGTATCCCATTGAATATCCACAATCCCGAGAGGACCAAACAGGTATTTTGTTGCAAATTCAATTGTCTGCATACCTGTTTTTTCAGATATTGCCGCTGATAGAAGATGAGAAACCCCATTGCAATAGTCGAACCATACTCCCGGGGTTTTCTCCATAGGAAGATCGAGCGTGTATTGAACCCAATCATTACTCTTCATCATCTCAAATAGGCCGGCCCAATTTCTTTCCCAACTGTCATTACAGTTTAGGCCCGAGGCCATCATGAGAAGATCTTTGAGGGTGATCGCTTGTTTTAATACATCTAAATTGGAAATCTTTCTGTTTGGTAAAAGATCTGCCAAAGTTTGGTTTACGTCTTTGATGTAACCTTTATCGATCGCAATGCCGATCAAAGCTGATATAATGGATTTTGTTACCGAGTACATTTCATGTTTCTGGCTTTCTGCAAAGGGATGAACATACGAATCCATTACCAAATAACCGTTTCGGATAATAGATATGCTCTGTATATTATATCCGTTGTTCTGAATGTTCTCCAACATGTCCAATAAGGATTTGGACTGTATGCCCTGATCTTCAGGAGCAGTAACCTTCCATCCTTTTGTCGGGTAATAGTCAACCGATACAGCAGCATGTGAATACCAGCTTATTAAAAATATAAAAACCGTAACGACACAAAGAGCTATGTTCCTTTTATTTTGCAGTAATTTCATATTTCCCTCCTTTCAAGTTGGTTGTTATTTCCTTGGACTGCCCCGTAAGAATCGATACTGCAATGATATTTTTATGGTTATCCGAGTTCGATTTGTTGATGGTCTGTGCATTGAGGTAGATCGAGGCTTCGATCCCTTTACCCTTTGCGCCGCGGTTGAGACATTGTACAGCAGGGGAAACAAACCGTGATCGCCCTGACCGCCTCCACTCGAATCTACCTGTACCGTTGGGCAGCCAAAATTGGCCATTGCAAACATCCTATGAAGACTACTCTAAGAAATCCAATTAACATACGTTTCATTTTGAGACCTCCTTTCACTTCACTCATAAACCAAAAAGCCGACCTACACACTGTGACCTTGACGATGTCACACTCGGCAGCTCGGCTATCTTTCTTCAACCGGAGATATGAGAAAAATGAGGGTCAACAGGGAATACCAAGACCCGTGGCTTTCCGTCTCCATCTCACGATGGGTTTGGTTTTTATGAGAATAGAAGCCCCGACAGAACTGGGTTCGTTCCATCAGGACCAAGGCTTGCACATTCTGATGTGTTTTTCCATGGATGACCTCCTGAGTGGAGGTTAAATGGTTGAAGGGAAAACTCTTAAAACATGGAACTGCAAAAAGTTTTTTAAGTCAAGGGAAATCGGGTTTCACAATCAATGGTTTTCGACTGAGGAAGGATGGGGTAAATCCCATATAGGTGGCTTGACTCGATGCCTTCGTTTTTAAGTTTTCTTATCTTTCACTTCCGGGGTACCGGATTCTTTTTCGATTAGTAGAAGGAACATTGAAAAGCGATGGATTCAATTATCATAGCAAACTACTTAAGTTGACATTCTTTCTCTTTAAAAAGTTTCGGTTGAATTGTTTAAGCCACAAGATCTGGACATTCCTCCCAAAAAGAGCTATTCTATAAGACTCACCTAAATTTGGCGGCAAATTATCCAATAACGTCACCCAAACCTTTTTGAGTAAGGGATGAAAAAGCGTTTGCCAGAATGCATTTTCAACTCTTAAAGGGATGATCCCATGACCGAAGAACGTATGAAACGAAAACTAAGTGCCATTTTCAGTGCTGATGTCGAAGGCTACAGCCGTCTCATGGGCGATGACGAGGTCGCTACCGTCCGTACCTTGGAGGATTATCGTGATGTGATGGCCGATCTTATAGAACAGCACAGGGGAAGGGTGGTGGACTCCCCCGGCGATAACTTGCTGGCAGAGTTTGGCAGTGTGGTGGATGCAGTGCAGTGCGCTGTGGAGGTTCAGCGTATACTGAAAGCCAAGAACGCCGGGTTGCCCGAAAACCGAAGGATGAAGTTTCGGTTAGGAATTAACCTCGGTGATGTGATCCAGGAGGGTGACAGGATCTACGGTGATGGGGTTAACATAGCTGCCAGGATTGAGGGGTTGGCCGAGGCGGGTGGGATCTGTATCTCCGGGAATGCGTACGATCAGATTGAGAACAAGTTGGCTCTTGGCTATGAGTACATGGGCAAGCACGAAGTCAAAAATATCACCAAGCCGGTACGTGTCTATAAGGTCCCGATGGAACTTGGGGATAAGAAGGTCAGGGTTAGAAGGAAGAGAAAGACCGGGCCAAGACCGTGGCAAAGGGCGTCCCTGGCTGCGGGGGTCATCCTGTTTTTGGCGGTTGTGGCTTTTGCGGTCTGGAACTTCTATTTTCGCCCGGCTCCTCCCCCGGTTGAGGTTGCCTCCGAGGAGAGGATGATGTTTCCGCTGCCCGAAAAACCCTCCATTGCTGTCTTGCCTTTTGTCAACATGAGTCGCGATCCGGACCAGGAGTACTTTGCCGACGGGATCAGTGAAAACATCATCACCGCCCTTTCCCATATTCCGCAAATGTTCGTCATCGCCCGCAATTCGACTTTCACTTACAAGGGCAGGCCCGTGAAGGTCCAGCAGGTAAGCGAGGAACTTGGGGTGCGGTACGTTCTGGAAGGAAGCATCCAGAGGTCCGGTGACCGGATCAGGGTCACAGCCCAGTTGATAGATGCCACCACGGGGCATCATCTGTGGGCAGAGCGCTATGATCGGGAACTAAAAGACATATTTGCACTACAAGATGAAATAACGCTGAAGATCCTTACTGCCCTGCAAGTTAAGCTCACGGAAGGTGAGCAGGCCCGCCTGTGGAGCACTACGGATAACTTCGAGGCCTGGGGCAATGTAATCAAAGGATCCAGCCTTTTTGAGGAGTTCAGAAAGCAAAGTAACTACAGGGCGCAGCAGCTCTTTGAGCAGGCTGCAAAGCTGGATCCCGATTGGGACATTGCTTGGATCATGCTGGCCTGGACTCACTGGGCCGAAGCAAGGTTTGGATGGACTGAAACCCCTGGTGAGTCTATCAAGCGAGCAATTGAAATTGCCCAAAAGGTGGCGGCGATCAATGACACCCTTCCCGAGCTCCATTCGTTATGGAGCAATATCTACCTGCTCCAGGGGAAGTATGAAAAGGCCATCACCGAGGGCCGGAAGGGGACTACTCTTGGTCCCAACAATGCTTTGTGTCATGTACTTCTGGCGTATGCCATGAACTCTGCGGGAAGATTCGAGGAAGCGATCGATCTGATGGAAAAGGCTATACGCCTCAGTCCATACAGTGCGCCCTGGTATTTGATGATGCTGGGTGACGCCTACCGAATGGCGGGTCGCTATGAGGATGCACTGGCCGTGGGGAAACAATACCTCGACCGCTGCCGTAAAGGCGAGTGTAATCCCTGCCCGGCGCATATGGGTCTGGCGGCGACTTACATCGGTCTTGGCCGGATAGAAGAAGCACGAGCCCATGCCTCGGAAGTCTCAAAGATAGACCCCGACTTTTCGTTGGACAAGGCTCGAAAGACAATCTCATTTAAAGACCCGGTCCACGTGGAACGAGCCATTGAAGCCCTTCGCCGGGCAGGATTTCCCGAACACGCCCCGCTGCCGCTGCCCGACAGGCCTTCCATCGCCGTGCTGCCTTTTACCAATATGAGTGACGATCCCAGGCAGGAGTATTTTAGTGATGGGATCACGGAAGACCTTATCACTGATATATCCAAAATATCAGGTCTGTTTGTTATTGCCCGCAACTCAGTCTTTACATACAAGGACAAGCCGGTAAAGGTAGAAGAAGTGGGGCGGCAACTGGGGGTACGCTATGTTTTGGAGGGGAGCGTACGCAAGGCCGGTGATCGGGTGCGAATCACGGCACAGCTGGTGGATGCCAAAACGGGTGGTCACATATGGGCGGAACGCTATGATCGGGATTTGAAAGACATTTTTGCATTGCAGGACGAAGTTACACGGAAAATCGTAAAGGCCCTGGTGGTGAAGCTAACCGGGGATGAACAAAAACGCCTGGGGCATAGAGGTACGGACAACCTTGAGGCCTACGACTGTTCCTTGCGCGGGTGGGACTATTTTTTTCGCTTCACAAAGAAGGCGAATGCTCAGGCGCGAGAGATGTTTGAGCGGACTATTGAACTGGACCCGGATTATGCCTCGGCATATTCAGGGTTGGGTTTTACCCATTGGATGGATTGGACTTTCGGATGGAGTCAGGACCATCAGTCGTTGGACCGGGCCTTTGAATTGGCGCGAAGGGCCATATCTCTGGATGACTCCGCGTACGAAGCCCACTCTTTATTGGGCAAAGTTCATTTATGGAAAAAGCATTATGATCAGGCAATTGCCGAGTATAACAAAACCCTCGATCTCAATCCCAATTACGCTGACGGGCTTGCAGGGCTGGGTGAAACTCTGTGCTTTGCCGGGAGACCGAAGGAAGCTATTGCGGTGCTGAGGAAGGCTATCCGTCTCAACCCTATCCCTCCGGTCTGGTATTTTAACGGATTAGGCCATGCCTACTTCTTGACGGGGCGTTATGAAGAGGCCATTGAAGCACTCAGGGGAGTCCTCAAGCACAATCCCAATTTTTGGCCTGCCCATATCTATTTGGCTGCAAGTTATGTTGAGATGGGACAGAAGGACAGAGCCCGGGCTGAGGCAGCAGAAGTATTGAAGATAAACCCCGATTTCTCTATAAAATATAGGAAACATAGGTTGCCCTATAAAGACCCGGCCGTACTTGAACGCCTGAGTGACAGTCTGCACATTGCGGGTTTGAATTGAGATGCGTTAAATCGAAGTGAAGGCCCTTTACGATGCTCCGGCCCTGCTTTTTCCGGCTGATCGGCCCGGAGAATAAACCCTGGTCAGCGGCAATCCCCGCTTCAAAGCCCCAAATATGTTCCGGGGTTGGTTGCCTTGTCCCTTTTAGTGCTCATTGTAAAGCCGTTTCCCAACACGCAAAGCCAATGAAGTCAGACTTTTCAGGATATGACAAATGAAACCTTGCCGCGTTCCACTTCGATCCCGTGGTTCAGTACCCAAGATATGGATTGAAAAAGACGGCCTTCTTATAAAAACCGCGTTTATCAATCAACTCATAAGCCTGTTCTTCTATTGCCGGGTCGTTCATTTCAACAATGCCAGGCAAGAAGTTGAGTTCAAAGTGAAGAAGTGGTGGCACTGGGATAAGCCAAACAGAATCACATTCTCCAATATTGATTATGTAGACCTGACTCGCCCTAAACTTCCTGCTTCTCAGGATCAAGACCCTGTTGAAATGTATGATTTGTTTTTGATGACCAAAAAGCCTTACAAACGAGTGGATCTTTTCAGATTCGGGAGCCCCGGTGCTACCGGTCCGATATTTGAGAAGGTAGCTCAGAATTGCGCGGAGTTGATTGCGGAGCACACAGGCGCGAGATTCGGCCAGCGTAATCCAAAGGATTTCGCCTTGGCCGAGTGCAATGACAAGTATTTCTGCAATAACTGCGGGCATCAGTTGCCGCCTAACATTGAGACCTGTTGGTGCCAGTACTGTGGAAGCAAAGATATCCGAATAGAATAGTCATAACATCAAAAGCGAGTTGTTCACCTGATTCCGGCAGTGTCCGTTTTCATGGACATGTTAATCTATCTCGATGAGCTCCTTGCAACTCCCGCAGCGTCTGGCGCCGCGAAAAAGCAGGTCATTGCAATGAGGACATTTGTAGCGATTTTCCTCTTCTTCTACCCATTTTTCAGTACCAAACTTTTTTCTATCAGGGACAGAGCGGAGTATGACTTTTTTACCGACAGGAACAGGAAAATCATCAATTAATTTACAGGGAAACTCGTCACATTGATGGCAGCCTTCATAATTTTTTTCCATGACACACGTTCGAATACCACATGTCTGGCAGTACACGAATTTATCGTTTGACAAACAGCCTTTGCAGTCTATTTGTTCAGCGGTAACCCCATAAGCCTTGGCTAATTTTTCTTTCAGTTTCTGGTTATTGTCGCGGCTTGCCATATAAACACCGCAAACTCCACAATACAGACCGCAAGGTGCCAATAGTTCCGTGTTCATTTTGTTGTTTCCTCCTTCCTTTTTCGCGCCTTTTATAAGTTAGACACCTGGGATTGCAAAGTGTGACAGAAAATTTATTAATTTTTGAAATCCGCCCATCGCAGTTATGGAATGCATTTTTCTTTATAGCGCCTTCTAAGTAAACCCTCCTAAGAAACTTCAAGCCCAGCAAGGGGTTGGAGGGTTATTTTGAAACCTATTTTTTTGGCTCTGTTTTTCATGTTTTTTATGACACGCTCTTTGTATTTTTGTTCATAATAGTCAGCCCCGAGATCCTGATAAGT
>DAOUXC010000031.1 GCA_030666795.1 Desulfobacteraceae bacterium | reverse complement strand
GCTGAAAGCTCCATCCGGAAACTGGTTGCTTCCGGATGAAAATTAATCACCTTTTTCCTTACTCAATACCCTGATATCGGTAATCCGTGTCTTTGGGTATTGTCCCTTGTCGTCCTTCTCTAAATATTTGACCATATCCCAGAGGGTATTAAGGGCCGCTGAAACACCCACAAGGGCTTCCATTTCAACTCCGGTTCGGGCCTGAGCCCTTACAATGCACTCTGCCTCAATGGATTCATCGAAGACCTCAAAGGAGACCTTCACGGCATCCAGGGGAATTTGATGACAATGGGGAATCAGGATATGGGTCTGTTTTGCGGTATTCATGGCAGCGACTTCAGCTACTAACAGAGGGTCACCTTTCTTGATCTGGCCGTTTTTAATCTTCAGCAATGTTCCGGGAGAAAGAATGATCTTTCCCGCTGCCCTGGCCTGACGCCTGACAACCGGTTTTTCAGTTATATCTACCATGCCCATTAGAAAAGCTCCTTTTTTCTTGAAGACTCAGTCTTGATACGATCCACTGCGGTCATAAGGGCCGGGAAAACATGTTCACGAGTATCCCCGCCCACGACTACGGCCATGATTTCGTCTCCAACATTTAAACTGCCCTCATTTGTTTCAATTATGACTTTAACTATTCCAGGCATGCCTTCTACATCGCTTATTGTTTTATGTATAGCATCCTCTTCGAATACGACCTTGATCCCTGTCACCGGTCTTCCGTTGAGTGATGTCCCCCGTACCACCCCCAAGTGACTGGCGATCATTCCCATTTTGGGATAGTCGGGATGTTCCTTAATTGTCTGGATTATTTTGTTCAGGTTCATTTCAAATTCCTTCCGCAGACACTGTCAGCTATAATCAAATTCCGGACCAAAGCTACCGTGTCACTATTTGTATTCAGGACCAAGGCACGACACCTACTCAATATTCCCGTTATTCCGATCCAGGCTGAAGAGTTTTCGTGTCACGTCCAGATATGTGTTCAGGGTCTCCCTTCCTGCCTTTTTTTTCAAAAAGACAATAGGGTCATTCATCATTTTTTCAGCAATTGATCGCGTAAGGGTATGGACCGCCTCTTTCTGATCCGGTGACAAATGACTTAAGACGGAAAAGCTTTTTTTCAACTCAGCCTGGATTATGGCGTCGGCCTTATCCCTTAAGGAAACAATGGTCGGCACAACCGCGAGGGTATCCAGCCATTTCTCAAATTTAACCGCCTCCTCACGCACAATGCGCTCTGCCTTGACGGCCTCCTGCTGACGTTGCGCCATGTTGATCTCGATAATCCCTTTAAGATCATCAATGTCATAGACATAGACATTTTCCAAATCATTAATCTTCGGCTCAACGTCCCTCGGCACTGCTATGTCAATAAAAAAAAGAGGTCGATTTCGCCGTTTTCTGAGAGAATTCTTTACCTGGTCATAGGTAATCACGTATTCTTTCGAGGCTGTGGATGCTACCACGATATCCACATCAGGGATCTGTGTCCCAATCTCATCGAAGGAGACGGGCCTTGCCTTGAAAAACTCGGCCACTTCCACCGCCCGTTCAAAGGTTCGGTTGGCCACGACCATTGAACTCACGCCCTGTGCCATCAGGTGTTTTGCAGCCAGCTCGGCCATTTCACCGGCCCCTATAAGGAGAACCTTTTTCCCGTCCAGTATGTGGAATATCTTTTTTGCCAGTTCAACGGCAGCATAGCTGATAGAGACGGCGGCCTCACAGATCTCCGTCTCTGTCCTGACCCTTTTGGCTACATGAAAGGCCCGGTGCATCAACCGGTTAAGGATGACACCCGACGTCTTCTGGCGAGTCGCCTCTGCATATGCCTCTTTAATTTGTCCTAATATCTGGGGTTCTCCCACTATCATGGAGTCAATACTGGAAGCCACCCTGAAGATGTGTGTGACCGCATCTCTATCCTCATTCGTGTAAAGGTTTGATGAAAAGCTCTCCTCCGGCATATTTCCGAGTTTAGCCATCAGGGAAATCACCGATTTCTCAGCCTCTTTTGCAGATTCCGTGGCGATCAGGGCCTCCACCCGGTTGCACGTGGAAATAAAAAGCCCCTCTTTGATGCATTCGAGGTCCCTCATCAAAGCGAGTGCCCTGACGGTATTTTCAGGGTCCGTGGCCAGACACTCCCTTAGTTCTACAGGCGCTGTTTCATGGTTCATGCCTATGTTGATGATCTTCATCACAGCCTCTATCCCGCCCCCAAATTGTCAAAACTATGGTAGCCGCCTAACCAGAGGCTGGCGCCCATAAAAGTAAAGATCAAGACACAAAAACAGACAATGGACATTATTGCCGCCCGCCTCCCCTGCCAGCCTACCGTAAGTCTCTCATGGATAAGGGCCGCGTAAAATAGCCATGTGATCAGGGACCATACCTCCTTGGGGTCCCATTGCCAGTAAACACCAAGGGCATATTGAGCATAGATGGAGCCTGTGATCATACCGATCGTCAAAAATGGAAAGCCGTATATCAGCGCATAGTAATTTATTTTGTCCAACGTGGCCAGGGAGGGAAGCCTACTGTAAAATGATCCCAGCCTCTTGCGTTTTATGTGACGCTCCTGAATCAGGTACATGATCGCGGCCATGAAGGTTATGGCAAACAGGCCGTTGCCTATGAATACGGTCCCCACGTGGACCGTAAGCCACAGGCTCTTGAACAAAGGTTTTATCGTCCCCTCTGTCCAGGGCATGACCGAGGAAATAATCATCAGGAAGGCCGCAAAGGGAGCAACAAATGAACCCAGCACCATGAGCCTGAATTTAATTTGCAGACCTAAGTATGCGAGAATAATGCTCCAGGAAAAGAATGAAAGAGCGGATTTAAGATCCAGAACCGGGGCGGCCCCCAAAAAATAGTACCTGGATCCCAAAAAAACGGTGTGACAGAAAAACCCGGCCACGAGGATCCAGTAAGAGTATTGGAAAACCCATTTGTGCTGCTTGATTATATAGACTATGAATCCGCCTGTTGCGAGCAGTTCGAGAATGAGAGCCAGATTAAACCATAAAAAAGTCATAAGACTTCCCTGCCCAGGCACTTCTCTACGGCCGTATCCGCAGGAAGGATCCTCTTAAGCGTCAATTTCACCCTATCCCGGTCTTTACATGCCAGGGCCTCAAGAACGTCCGAATCAACGATTTCCTTGAAAATCCGGCCATTTTCATTGTGGGAAAGGCCCATTTTAAGGACCTCTTTGCGCAGACAACCCATCAGGACCAGAAAGGCTTCATATTCACTGTCAAATTGCCCATCCATTTGTTTCCTGAGTTTTTTCGCTAAGGCGGGACTTTTCCCTGAGGTTGAAATAGCAAGGATAAGATCCCCCTTCTTGACAATGGAAGGGACAATGAAATTACAATCAGGGGGCTGATCAACCGCATTTATCAGAAGGCCCCTCTTTTGTGCGGTTTCGCTGATTTCATGGTTCAGTTTTTCATCATCCGTGGCCGCAATTACCAGGAATGTCCCGTCCAAATGTTTATCTTCGAATTTCTCGCCCATGTGCCGGATGTCACCATCCTCAACTAATTGTTTAAGTCTATCCGTTAACCCTTTGCTGATAATATGCACCGAAGCACCATACTCCAGCAGTGTTTCAATCTTTCTCTGGGCGACCCGGCCCCCGCCCACCACGAGGGCCGTTTTCCCATCAAGTTTAATAAAAATCGGATAGTATGCCATGTTCTCAATATTCAATCATTATATATATCTGTCCACCATTTCTGTTATGAATTTTTCCACACCCTGAATACCGCCTTTTACCTTTGCCTCCATTAGAAGGTTCTTGATTTTTTCATAGGTTTCCGGGTCGCGCTCAAGATCATCAGTGGAGCCATATGCTCCCCCCCGACGACCGATTCGGTATATCAACCTATCTGATTCCGGCAGATCCCGGTACTTCCGGATGACTTCCAACATCCTCTCCTTGTCTTCAGGGAATTTTCCGGTCACCTCTTCCAGAAGATTCATAATATGATCGCTCGTGATCGTACTGGTAATCCCATTCAATGTCTCGATAAAGAGTTTGATCTCTTCTACCAACATATCATCGGTCTGCATTGTAAAACTGCCGTCCTTCAGTTTCTCATAGAGAGGAATCCGGTTTGGGACTCTCAGGCTTCGAAGACGGATAAAATGGGGATTGATCTGATTGAGTACCCTGGCCGTCTCGAGGGCATGTTCACGCCACATCTCCTGTCCGCCTAAACCAGGCATGACATATTCCGAAAGTTCCATGCCTGCTTCTATGATTCTTTGTCCAGCCTCGATATGCTTGCGGGCGGTAACCCCCTTTTTCATAAATTTCAAAAGCGGATCAAAGCCGGTCTCTAACCCGATATGTATTCTGTCCAGACCTGCCTCCCTGAGCTGCTTCAATGATTTCAATGACTTGCGAACAGCCGTTCGTGACCTGCAATACGTTGTTATTCGTGTGATATCCGGAAATTTTTCTTTGAGGAACTTCAGGACTTCAACCAGGTCGCTGGTTTTCATGACCAGGTTATCCGCGTCCTGCAGGAAACACGCGCCGGTTCCGTAATAGAGCCAGGCGGCCAGACTGCGGTAGCTGTCGCTGTACCCGGGATTACTGAAAATATGGCTGATTAACCGGTCATTGCATTCCCCGCCCGCCCCCAGTTCCAATGAAAGAGAACTGATGTCATTCGCAATGTCCCTGGCGGTCAGAATGTCTTCCTTGATCTCCGCAACCGTCCTCAAAGAAAATTTTCGGTTCTTGTAGACCGGGCAAAACAGGCACTGGTTCCAGGGACAATTCCTGGTAATCCTCAAAAGCAGACTTCGGGCCTCACTTGGAGGTCTGATAGGCCCCTGTTCAAAACTGAGCTCTCTTTCCGTCATTGAACTTTTGGCTCCTTGGTTTATTCCGTTATATGCAACAACAGTTCTATGACAGAAAATTTTAAATATATCAATATAAAGGTGTTACTCCGGTTAATAATTTGTGCCCGGCGGGCCGTGTGTCGGACTACCTGCTTTTTGGGGAGAAAAGGGGTGAGGATGTAAGGGACATTAAAAGGAATAACGGCGATTCCGATCAGTTTCCATCCAAGACCTTGCGGACAAGGGTGAGCAGTGCTCTGCCGTCATAAGGCTTGCTGACAAAGCCTTTTGCCTTTGATTCGATTGTCTCTTTTGCAGATCCGTCAGCAGAATAGCCGCTGGTTACAATCACCCGTGCCCGAGGGTTCACTTTGAGGATTTCTTTCAGGCACTGTTTGCCACCTATTCCCGGCAAAATCAGGTCCAGAATAATCAGGGCTATATTCTCATATTGCTTGCGGAAAACTTCCAGGGCGCTCTCACCATCGGGGGCAGTAAGCACGTTGTATCCAACACTTGCGAGAATCTCTTCACCCGGCTTTCGAATGCTCTCTTCATCATCTACCAATAAAATGGTTTCGCTTCCTCCCTTGACAGGCAATTGCGCCTTCTCCAACCCCGGTTCCTGTATTTTTGTCTCTATGGCCGGGAAATAGATCCTGAAGGTGGTGCCCTGTCCCGGTTCACTTTCACATGTAATATAACCGCCGTGACTTTTCACGATTCCATAAACCATGGCCAAACCAAGACCGGTCCCCTTTCCCGACTCCTTTGTTGTGAAAAACGGTTCAAAGATATGCCTTTGTATTTCTTCATTCATGCCGTGACCGGTATCCGAAACACTCAAAAGGACATATTCCCCCGGCGTAGTCCCCAAATGAGTTTTACAGAATTTTGAATCCAGGGAAATATTTTCGGTTTCAAAAATCAGATTGCCGCCATCGGGCATGGCATCCCTGGCATTTACTCCCAGATTCATCATGATCTGTTCTATCTGTACCGGATCCGCATTGACAGGCTTAAGGTTTCCAGCCAGCTTTATTTCAATGCTGACCATTTTCGTGATCATCCGGTCCAGCATCTTTACGATCTGCACTACTTCCTGGTTTAGATCCATAGGTCTGAGCTTGCTTTTCACCTTCCGGCTGAAAATCAGGAGACGTTTTGTAAGGTCACTGGCCCTTTTTACCGATTTTATGATCGCTTCAATTCTGCTGCAATCAGGGTGGTCGGTCTCCTTGTTCATCAGCAGGATCTGAGTGTAACTAAAAATTGACTGGAGAATATTATTGAAATCATGGGCAATCCCCCCGGCCAGGGTGCCAACTGCCTCCATTTTCTGCGCAACCTGTAGCTGGGCCTCCAAATCCTTTTTTTCGTATTCCGCACGTTTGAGTTCCGTGATGTCATTGCCTATACAAAGGACCTCCGTCAGATTGCCATCTTTGTCAAATATGGGTTTGTAGGTCCATGCGATCCATACTGCGTCGCCATTTCTGAGTATGTTTTCGTCTTCACTTACAAACTGTCGTTCCGGATCTTGCCTAAGGGAATCCACAAGTTTACCGAGATCCCGTTCTGCCGAGTCCGTATTCGGGAGGATCGTATCCCTCATGTTCTTTCCGAGGATCTCTTTCTCGGTATATCCAAAAAATTTCTGTGCGAATTCATTGAAAAAGGTGATTTTTCCCTCGGTATCCCTTCTTAAAATGATGCTGTTAGCGTTCTCAACGAGCTCCCTATATTTTTCTTCACTCTCCCGCAACGCTTCCTCAGCCCTTCTACGCTCAGTGACATCCCTCACTATACCCCGGAATCCGATCGAACTGCCTGATGAGTCCCGTATCAGGGAAGCCGATATCTCAACCACATGCGGGCTCTTTTCATTTTTTCTGATTACTTCATAATCCGATATCATTGCAGGATTGCCTGTTCGATAAATCTCGTTAAAAATCCGATACATTCTCCTTGCAGTTTTAGGACTGGTATAGTGACGGTTATTGAGTCCCGACAATTCTTTTCGGGAATACCCCAAAATCTTGCATAATGAATCATTGAAAAAAGTCAGGTTCCCGGGAAGATCGACCTCAAAGTAACCTTCTTCAATGCTTTCAAGTATTGATCGATACTTCTCTTCGCTTTCCTGAAGCTTTTGAAAAGACATGGCTTCAATAATATTGATGGCCGTTTGCGAGGCAACACCCATTAAAAGACTCATATCGCTTTGGGTAAGGACCCTTTTTGACCTGGTATTGTCTATGGCTAAGATGCCTAAAGATTTTTTTTCATAGACAATAGGTACGCAGATAATCGCCCTGACTCCCATTTGTTTTGCTAATTCAAGGCTTCTTTTTGAGAAGGCTTCTTCAATTTCCGCAATATCATTTATCAAAAAGGGTTTTTGCTCTTTAAAAGACAGTACAAAAACTCCTTTGGATTCAGGATTGTCAAGATGAAACTCGGTTTGCCGTAAAAGCCTTTCCTGCTCCGCATTGTAACCGTAGCCGGCCCTGTAAATCAGACGCGTCTCATTTTTGTTGGCAAGCATAAGCATGCCGCGATCAAAATCCAGGCGTTTTTCCATGGCATTCACAACGGTATTTACGAGTTCGCCTGTGTCCATAGTAGTTGAAGTGGCTTGGCCGATCTCCTTGATAAGCAGGACATTCCGGTACCGGATGTCCATTTCAAATAGAAGGTCCTTGGCTGCATTGCCCTGTGTCTCAATGGTTTTGCTTAGTTCCTTCCTCTCAAAGTGGGCAGAGAAAAACCAAAACAGAACTGTGAGCAGGGCAAGCCCCAGAGCAAGAATAACCCAATTCAGGACAGGCAGTAAGAAGAAAAAGCCAAAACACGCCGCAATACCTATTAATGAAGAGTAATTACGTAGCCTCTTCCAGATCAGGAAAGGGGTCTTTTCCCAGGTGATAATATAACGGCCCACTTCGTCACCCCTGTGAATGCACTCAGGGTGTTCGACCTTGGCATATTTATTGGTAAATAACTTGGCCATGGATTCCAGAATACCCATCCGGTTTTCGCATTGATGGGGTTTTTCCTCAACGCCAGGCCTGGGCTTGACAATGACCTCCATTTTATCGCTTGCGATTTGTCTGGTCTCGAACTTGAAGGCGCGGCTCAGATTCGAGGAAAGCTTTTCCAACATCCAGTAAGCAGTACCGGGAGACATAAACCCCAGTGCATATTGTCTTAAAGGACCGGATGCCTGGGACGATGCCGCGGAGCGCCCGACTTTCCGGGAAAGGTCCGGGTCACCCGTCTTCTCGGTAAGCATTTGATGAAAACTATCTACCTGATCCTGAGTGAACCAGTGACCCTGGTCGTCAACTTCATACCTTGCTATGCCTGCGTGTTTTAGAATAGGATCAATCTTAACATCAGGATGAGCCTTTTTGACATATTCAACATAGTTTTTTACGAGGCGGCTGTTATAAAGGGCACCGGATGTATGAAGGGCTGAATCGGAATCAGAGACCATTTGATACTTCCTTTAAGGGGAAACACTTTTATTTTATTTGCTTTATATTAAAAATTAGGAATAATTTGTTTATTATAAACATAAAGGTTGTATAATGTCAATAGTTATTTATAAATATGCAAGGATATCCTTACGGATATAAGATTGCCCCCTGAATTCAGGTAAATTTGTCTGATTAGATTGAGCAAAGCAACAAAAATAGACACACAGAAGTAGTTTTTCAAGAACTTTGCGAATAAACATCTTAAAAAGATGGGATAGGGATAAAATGCGAAATCGGGAACCCGCTGCATAGTAACCGGGCTTTGAGAAAAAATATGGGATTAGCCGTAACGCCTTGGCAGGTAGAGTAATGTTGTTAAAAACGGGCCATTTCCAGTCGCATAATACTTAGTGCTCATCCGGAAACTAACGTTTTTGAACCCGTGCTACTAGGCATCAACCCGCCATAAGGATGGCCCCGATAGCGGGATCTACGCCTCGCTTCGACAGACAATCTTTCGGGTTTCATCAAACTGCAATAAAAACAACATGTTAGCTGATTGCCTACCCCCATGAAGTTGCAAACCATTTCACTGGTCTGACCCCTTAACGCTCAATCCGGGAACAGGTTATTTCCGGATGGGTACTACTTATATCCGATTCTGAATCTTTTTTGCATATATTCCATGTACTCGTTTCCGTATCTGACATTAAGTACCCATGCCTGATATTGCTTCTCATAGGGTATATCTTCAATCTTTACGTAATCAAAGGGATAAAACAGGACAGGGACCTTTTCCATGTTATAAACACAGGTCAACCGCGAAATGACAACCGATAACACGTTCCAGGGCAGGGCTTCCGGATCGGCCACCACAATCTTGATACTGTTCAGGAGTTCAGACAGATTGAATCCCAGGTCTGATTGATTCACGACCAGAACCGCTTTTAATTTCCCTTGACTGGTAAGAGCATATGCCTTCTGTTTCCGCAAAAACCCGAGTCGTTCATAGACCTTTGCCAGGGACCCATCGCCGGAATCTTCCTTATCTAAGGCCATTGCATCCAGGAGCAGACCCCCGGAGGCATTATTGTAAAATCGATTCAACTCCCAAAAATCAAGAGCTGAACACTCTCTTAGACCCCACCCATTCGGGAGCCTGGCACCTAGAGACAGGCTTGTATAGGGCAGATAGGCGAAGGTATCCACAGAGCAACCTTTTGGGTTATTCAAGGTTCTGGCAAATCCCCCAAACACTCGATCAGGAAATTTATTCTCCGGTCGGAAATAGCTCATCGCATAGTCCATTTTTGCTGACGGCAGACGATGCATATCATTCAGGTAATGCATTATTTGCTTCAATACTATAAATCCTGCCCTTTTGTTTTCCATGGTCAGGGCGGCATGGTGATGAATCATCCAGGCTTTGTCATATGCCCTCACCATGGAAATATGTCCGTAAATCCGCCCGTTTTTCTGATAAGTAAAATGTCTGGCAACCTCAGGGTTCTCCTGGTATAATTTTCTATAAGTCTTTTTAAAGGTCTCCCGATGAGACTGGATGAGACCGTACTTTTTGGGGTAGATGAAGCCCGAATCAAAAAAGAATTCCCACAGTATATCCATATCAATCTCAGCGGAAACATTAGCATAAGAGTCTAAGGCACTGGTCAGGATGTGGTTCAAATGACTGTAATTGTTAATATCCATATCCAAAATAGCGAGACCGCACCTGACCTCGTTTTCACTTTCCTTCAAGCGATAGATCACCTGAGCGTCGCAGTTCATTTTTAAAGAACCGGCAAAAGTAATGGCCATGTCCGGGATGATCATCCCCGGTAACAAGATCCCCTCATCAGCTTTTTCATATATGCAAAATCCTGATGTGGAGATATCCGAAACCCCTAACTGGACTCTTTTTTTCATTAATGGGTGATCGAAGATAAGAGTGGGTGTAGGCACCAGGTGCTGGCGGGGATTGCCGGTCACGTTTGGCTTGAACCTTTTGATGCAGTCATCTGACGGTTCGAGCACAATCTCCTTGTTCTGAGGGTTTAATCCTTGGCGAATACACCGGCAGACACCTGAAAAGAAAGTCCTTCGATTGTTGTGAAGGTTGATACTGACCGGTTCATCCGCATTGAACCATTGAAAGGAAGAAGATAAATCGGGCCTCACTTTTACACGGAAGCCTCCCGGGCTGAAATCCACCAATTTTCCCTTGGCTAAGAAACCGTTCTGGACCATTTCTGCGCCTACATCATGGCAGGCATACCTTTTTGTCCGCCTTTTACCCACTATATGGCTTGTATCAGGCAATTGAATCTTTAGATAGTCATTGTTTATCTCCTTTAATACGGCCGGGACGATTGTCATGGACTGACCATTACCAATGACAAAATGCTGAAATTCATACCTGTCCAGCTCAAGGCTCGGTATATGTTTATCCGACCAGCGGCACATTAGCTCCCTGCCAAGGCATGGCTCAGGACACGCCTTTATAAAGATGCTGTCCTGGTATCTGGAATGACGCAAGTGAACAAGGATATGTTCATTTGTAAAATGTATATGATTTAAGATATTTATCAGCGCTTCCTGATCCATTGGATTATTTTTTGCGTCGGCATTGGTCAGGTCCTGATGCTGAAAAAGAGGGGGTGGAAGCAAGTTTTTGTCTTCAGAATGAGTTTCGATAGGCTCTTCCTTATTTGTAAGGAGTTCTGCTTTTTCTTGCTCGGTGAGTCCTTCTTCCGGATTAAAGTTCGTCTCCTTTTTCGGAATGCTTTTCGCTGATCTATTCATCTCCTCTTAACCCTCCTTTTCCATTTGCACAACCCATGGTTTGGTCATTTAATACCCTTTCTTGCAGTTTGACCTGAACCCAATCTTGATAATCCCCACCCCGGACCGGGACTTCCTCCCGCCCATGGCGGGACCTATTATGGACTTTTTACGAGTCCATCAATCTTCACTAAGCCTAAGCTATTCATTTGCAGTAATTATCAATATCCATGCCAAACGCCTGATAAAGCAAATTTTGCTTTAAAACAATCCCTGCAAATAGGAATAAGCTTATCTTTATTTCTAAAAAGCTTTTAAATTACAGGGATTTTCAGCTAAATGGTGCATTTGGCAAAATGCTTCGATTAATAAGCATTGCATATAAAAAAGTCCTACTTACAAAGAGAATTTTCATAAATGCACAAATAAATGTGCATCCATGCACAATTTTTTGTGCATGTTGGAAAAATGACAGCTAAACAAATCAGATCTTAGTAAATGCATCCCGCTGCCGCATTAAACAGGACGTTGCGCCACATTCCGGTTCAAAAGCCTGAAGGGTCATAAAGAAAAAAAACACCTTCTTTGAAAAAAGTACTGTAAACTTTATAGGTTTCGCTTGTTCCTTCCTCCATCAGCAGGACAATGGTTCTGTGTGTGATCGTTTGTGCGGGAAAAGGTTCAACCCTGTCATATATCTCCAGCAAAATCGCTGCTTCTTTTTCCGAAATTCCCCGGTAAATATTTTCCATCCAGCTTCTTGTGTATTTGATTCTTGCGAATGACATGTGAAAAGAAAGGAGATCACGCCAGTTTCTTACGCGATTATGAAATTGCCAATGGAAAAACAGCTTGAAGACATTTCTCGATTCCCTGTCTTTTATCAGGCTTACTTTTTGCCAAAAAATGCGATCTTCAGCCTGATGATTGAGCCAATCAACCTGAAAATCGTAATTAATCAAATAGGCAGGATGTCTGATATCGTCTAAGGTCAGTTTCAACGGTTCTTCAAAGACCTTATCCTGTCTGCCTGTTAACATGAACTCGGTTCTCCGTTCGGCCTCTCTTGATTCGACATCGGTACCCGGCCCTATATTTATTGGGATATCCTTGAGCTGGATTGCGATATCTTCCATGGAATTTCCTTCACGTTTCAATCGCTTGACCCATTCTATCCTCTCTAAGACAGCATAAGGAAAATAGCCGATTTTTTTTGTTCCATCCATGTCACCTACCGGTTTTTTCACCAGAGGTCGCGGAATTATCCCCATTTTAATGTAATTATTTAGCGTTGCCCGAGAAATACCTGTTTTTAGAAGTATTTCTTTACTCGTAAGCCACGTTGTATCATGTATATAGTCGGACATAAAATGTAGGATAAAGAAAAGGATGAACTGTATAAAAATACTGTCTAAATAGGGCTTTCTGCTTATACAGTTTATTTTTTTATTTGTCAATTAAATATGTTAAACTGTATAAATAATATTAGACAGTTTTATTTCAGAATTATCGGGGTAGTGCTAAAGTTTTGCCCTTACATAATTTCCACCCCTATTCCTTTTGCCGGGATTTTAATTCCGTGGTAGGGAATTACTGAAAAAAATAAGACGGTAATGAATATGTCGGAAGGATTAAATAAAAAGATTGTAAATATTCTTTATGGAATAGAATAGTATAATGAAACCAAGAATGAGCTTTTTGAGGCTATTTTGATTCTTTCCCGTTCTTCCTGATTGCTAATGGATGTCCTGTTTCATTGATAGAGAGATTCGCTTTCTTTCCAGATCTACGTCTAAGACCTTAACCGTTACATGCTGATGTACTTTTACCACTTCGTTGGGGTCCTTGATAAACCGGTTCGCCAATTGACTGATATGGACCAGCCCATCCTGGTGTACGCCTACGTCAACAAAAGCCCCAAAGGCCGTGACATTGGTTACCACACCGGGCAGGCTCATGCCGGTTTGGACATCCTCTATTTTCTCGATTCCCTGCTTGAATTTGAATACCTCGAACCGATCACGGGGATCGCGACCGGGTTTGGCAAGTTCGGTGAGAATATCGGTAAGCGTGGGCAGGCCCACACTGTCTGTCACGTATTTATTCAGATCGATTTTTTTCCTTAGAACTTCACTTTCAAGGAGATCGGTTACCTTCGAGCCTATATCCCTGGCCATAGCCTCTACAATGCCATAGGATTCGGGATGGACTGCACTTATGTCAAGAGGGTTATCCCCACCCCTTATTCTAAGAAAACCGGCCGCCTGTTCAAAGGCCTTCGGACCAAGACGCGGAACCTTTTTGAGTTCTTTTCTGGAAGAGAGGGGTCCGTACTCATCCCTGTATATTACGATATTTTTGGCCAGCCGTGTTCCGAGACCTGAGATATAGGTGAGAAGTTGCTGACTTGCGGTATTGACATCCACCCCCACTGCATTGACACAACTCGTTACCACGTCATCCAGGCTTCTTTTGAGGCCCAGGGGATTGACATCATGCTGATACTGCCCAACACCAATAGCCCTGGGATCAATCTTTACCAACTCAGCCAGGGGGTCCATAAGTCGCCGCCCAATGGATACCGCACCTCTATAAGTCAAGTCCAGATCGGGGAATTCCTCCCTTGCCGTTTCAGAGGCGGAATAGACGGAAGCACCGCTCTCATTGACCATTATAACCTGGATATCATTAGAAAAAGGAAGTTCATTAATAAAGGCCTCGGTTTCCCTTCCACCGGTCCCGTTGCCTATTGCAAAAGCTTCCACTTTATATTTATCCACTAATTCCTTTATCGTTTTTCCAGAGGACAATTTGGATTTTTCCGAATTAAAAAGATAGATAGTATCCGTTTTAAGAAGTTTGCCCTGGGGATCAAGACAGGCAATTTTACAGCCCGTACGAATCCCCGGATCTATTGCCATGATACTCTTTTGGCCAAGGGGTGGTTCCAAAAGAAGTTCCCTGAGATTATCCGCAAATATCTTGATTGCTTCCCTGTCGGCAATTTTTTTGGTCTCAAGCCTGATCTCTGTTTCCATTGAAACGGAAAGGAGTCTTTTGTAGCAGTCGCGAACCGCTTCCTTAACCTCCTTCGAGGCTGCCCCTTCACCCTTTACAAACATGGCCTCCAACAGCGCTAAGGCTTTGTCCTGAGGGGGACTTATTCTAAGATCAAGGAAACCCTCCTTCTCTCCCCGGCGCATTGCAAGTACCCTGTGAGATGGTGCCTTGGTCACAGGCTCTTCCCAGTCGAAATAATCCTTGAACTTTGCCCCTTCTTCCTCTTTGCCCGGAATTACTATGGAGCGAAAAACCCCTTTTTGTGCGTAGAGGACCCGCATTCTTTTACGTGCCTCCTGGTCTTCATTTACCCATTCGGCTATTATGTCCCGGCTGCCGGCTAATGCGTCCTCTGCTTTTTCAACTCCCTTTTCAGGGTCAAGATAGGCTGAAGCCTCTTTTACCGGATCAGTTTCATCCTTCTGTGTAAAGATGATTTTTGCTAATGGTTCAAGCCCTTTTTCCTTAGCTACTATGGCCCGCGTACGGCGTTTGGGTCTGTACGGAAGATAGATGTCTTCCAAGGTGGTCATGGTCTCGGCGGAAACAATCTTTTCCTTTAGATCGTCTGTGAGCAGTCGCCGTTCCTCAAGCGATTTCAAGATGCTCTCTCTTCTGTTGTCCAGTGCCTCTAACTGAGCTGTTTTATCACGGATCCCGGTTATGGCTACCTCATCCAGAGAATCGGTAACCTCTTTTCTGTAACGGGCTATGAAGGGAACCGTGTCACCCCCTTTGAGTAACCGGGCCGTGGCCTTTACCTGTTGAAGGCCGAGATTCAGTTCTTCTGCTATTTTACTTGCATGTTTTTCATTCATATTTAAAGTTCTTCACCAATTTAGTTGGAGACGAGGGTCCGAGGATTCAAAGGGTCCGGGATATTATCAATACTTGCTCATCCCTCACTCACGATTACCTTCACCATATTGTCCCCTTGCTGAATAGCGTCTACAATCTCCTGGCCCTCGACCACCTTGCCGAATACCGTGTGCATACCATCCAGGTGCGGCTGAGGTGAATGCGTAATAAAAAACTGACTCCCGTTGGTGTTCGGCCCCGCGTTCGCCATGGAGATCACTTTAGACTCGTGTCTGAGGGGATTTCCCTCAAATTCGTCCTCAAATTTATAACCGGGGCCCCCTCTTCCCGTACCTGTAGGATCACCACCCTGGATCATAAAATCGTTTATCACACGATGAAAGACAACTCCGTCATAGAAACCCTCTTTTGCCAGAAAAACAAAATTGTTGACCGTTTTAGGCGCATATTCCGGATAGAGTTCCAGCTCAATATCGCCCCTGTTTGTTTCAATTTTTGTCCGATACGTCTTTTGTGAATCAATCTGCATTTCAGGTGGGTTGTCCCACTGCTTCTCAGTCATTAGTTGTTCCTCCTTTTTATTTTATCGTGAGTTCGTGTGTTACTTTACAACTCCAAAAATGTCGGAAATAAACTCGGCGGCAAAGTCACTTCGCCACAGATACAGGCCGATTCCCAACACGATCAACGCTATGATATAGAAAGTCTTGTTGCTCCCGATATCGCCGGCAAAGAGCTTTACCAGGCACCCAAACATCAACAGCACAACAACAACTGTCACAATATTGGCCACACTCAGATATTCCATCGGCCGACCTCTTGGAAATAGAAACTTCCAGCCTTTTTCGGATCTCCCCCGAAAATGGCGAGTCTTTGTATATGAATAAAAAAGAGGTTAGCCAATAATGCCTAACCCCTTGGTTCTTCTGGTGCCTGGGACGAGAATCGAACTCGTACAGAGACTTAGCTCCGAGGGATTTTAAGTCCCTTGCGTCTACCAATTCCGCCACCCAGGCTTAATAAATATTTTTATATTTCGGAGTTGGGGATGTCAAGATGTTAATGCTGTGGACCTCGAGCTGGTTAATGGAATTACCTCAAATATATTGGATTGGAAAAGATCCAGGCACGCCAGCCGAATGGAAACCTGTAATAATAGACCTCAATACGGTAGACGCCCTTATCCTTTACCCTGTAAGATGCCTTTTGTCCCCGCCATTTTTTTACTACGGCCCCGTTTTTTAAAAGCCTGATCTCGCTTTTTAAAGGCGTTTCCATATAAAGCGTTCCCGGTTGAAACGGCTTTTCATTGCCCATGATCAGACATGAACCATCGTCTGAAACAAAATGAAACCGGAAGCCCTTACCCGGTGCCAGGTTATCATGGACAATAAAGAGCCGCCCTTCTTTGAGAGCGCCGTAAATTTCCGTTTTTGCTCGGGCAAGGTCCTTTGGCAGTCTTCTCTCTGATAGAATGTGAACATTAATGGAGTTTAAGGTATAATCGTATGTAAGGGGCGTAAAGCGGAGAGGCCCCCATTTGAATCCCGCTCCATGGGCATCGGAGCCACCCATGGCAACCACCCTTTTTTTCCGGCACAAATCATCCCAGAAGAAAAGAGTTTTTTTATCAGGGCCTTTGAGGGTTCGGGATTTAAAAAGGAGAAAAAACAAGGCGTGAAACGGGCTCCTGACCCGTTCTTTCCATCGAGAAGAGAAGTTCCAGATGCAGATGCCCGTAAAACTTTTAACGGAAAGGTCATTCCACGTATAAGCGATTGATTTTTCGTAAAACGGCATGCCCTTTTCAAACGGATGAGCCAGAAAACCAAAACCTCCTTGGTCATTCACCCGGTCAATAACCTCCTGTGGACCGGAGTCAGGGCTTTTGAGCATCTCCTTCAGGTCATAGGCCAAATAATGATGGTATCTCTTCCCGATCTCCAGACCCATAAGGGCCAGCACTTCGCCACAATAACCCTCATCCTCTAAGTGAAGGTCATGGCTCATATTGTCATGATCATTAAAGATAATGAAATCAAGTCCAAGTTTGTGTGCGACTGAGGCGATCTCCGGAACCGTCCCTGCCCCGTCGGAATAGCGGGAGTGGATATGCAGATTCCCTGTGTATTCAAAATGTTCACTCATATTCCCTCAATGCCTTCAGACCCATTTTTATCGGCTTGAATATTGCCGTGATATTGATCACAAGGACTGCCGCGAACGAAACAATTATGAAAAGCCATTGCAAAGGGGAGATCGCGCTTCCGCGAAGGTTGGCCATGAACAAGATATAGACCGGGCCCGCCTCCAAGACAATAACCGGTCCAATAAAAAATGGACTCACTATCATCT
>DAOUXC010000314.1 GCA_030666795.1 Desulfobacteraceae bacterium | reverse complement strand
TGGTTTACGGTGAAAAGACACTTATGAGTGAATTCAGGCTCCACAAGGGAAAAAATCTTCCCATACACAGCCATCCGCACGAACAGACCGGATATGTGGTTTCCGGAAGGATAAACCTGATTGTCGAAGAGGAGAAGTTTGAGGCCGGGCCGGGAGATGGTTGGTGTATCCATGGGGATGTGGAGCATGGGGCAGAGACCCTCGAGGACACAGTTATTGTGGAGGTTTTCTCTCCTGTAAGGGAGGAGTATCTGCCTTGAGCAACCATGATGAGGCACCCTCATAAGGACGTGAAGGGATTTTTTACTTGTATCCGTCCTATTTGACATGTTGACAGTTTTTGTCTATACTAATAAACTTTACCGTTATTGCGGAAATATCAATCATGCCTTAGTTCAATTTTTGTTTTTTGCTTAAGGATCGCCGGATTTATTTTCTGAAGCATACGGAAGGTTATACGGCTTTCATACTAATTAACATTGTGGTTTACCGGGTGTTGCTGTTAGAGCTTTTTTCGTAGGGCAGTGCGTTTATAAAGATTTATAACACGCCTGTAATGACGGATAAAAGGAGGAAACAATGCTTTTTGTTATGATCGGTTTAGGCATCGTTGTCGGTTTATGTCTTCTTTGTTCCCTGGTTTACTGGATCATCGTAGTTATAAGACTCTTTAAAGAGAAAGGGGCGATCCATGGAATATTGGGAATCATCATTTCGCTCTATCCCTTCATCTGGGGCTGGATAAAGCACAAGGAACTGAAGCTCACCAAGACAATGTTGATATGGACCATCAGCTATGTTTTAGCGGTTGTACTTTCAATAGGAATGTCCATATTTATACCGGTGATGTTTGCGGACAAAATGACAAAATCTCTCCCCGGAGTCATGCAACAGTCTGCCAAAAGGCAGGGCATTGTTACTGCTAAAAGGCCTCCCAGAAAATCTATCCCGAGGTCTGCCCGGAAAAAGGTCGTCTCACGGCCCGGGAGTATGGCCTTGAGTCCGACCGAGCCGAAGACCATGACTCAGGATCAGGAAATCAAGATGCTCGATGAATTAGTCAAGGAGGACGGCAATAACGCGGCCGCACTTTATAACCGGGCATGGCTTTATGCCTCAAGAAATAATTTTGAAAAAGCGGTGGAAGATTACACAAAGGCTATTCAGATCGATAAAGGCCAGGCAGATATTTACTACAATCGCGGGCTTTTGTACGTTAAAATGAAAAAAAACGATCTTGCTGCCAAGGATTTTGATGAGGCCATAAGACTGAATCCCCGTGACGCTGATGCCTTTTGTAACAGGGGTGGTGTAAATAATCAGTTGGGAAAAATGGATCTCGCCATCAGGGATTATACCGAGGCGTTAAAAATACGGCCCAAGGATGCCGACACTCTTTACAGTAGGGGGGTGGTCCACATGTCCATGGGTAACAAGACAAAGGCTATAGCAGATTTCAAAAAAGCTGCTCGAATGGGCCACAAAAAGGCCAGGGAGGGCTTGAAGCAGGTATCCAAATCATGATTTTTCTTCCATGGCCTTGCGAATTTTTTCTTGCAGGGCCGGGTTGTTGCGGGAAAGATCCTCGGCCTTTCGGAAATGAAATCTTGCTTTTTCCCTTTGGCCTGTTTTCTTGAAATAAAGCCCGAAGTTATAATGGGCAAGCATCAGCCTGTTCTGTCTCCCGTATGAGATGCCCAAATGGTAATAGACCTCGTGTTTGACTGGTGTGGCTGAGGCCAGTCTTTCAAAAATGTGGATTGCGTTGTCATACCGGTCGAGGTTTTCATAAGATATCCCCAAAAGATACAGGGTTGACTTTCTCCTATTATCCAGATGCAGGGCCTTTTTAAGGACCCTGATAGCCTCTTTGTGCTGCCCGCTTAACTGGTATGCCTCTCCAAGATTTGTCATTATTGGTAAGGCCCAGGGGGCACCCTCCAGGGCCTTCTCTAAATGCCTTATAGCCTCTGTAGCCTCTGCTTTTTTCATGTAAACGATGCCCAGTCCAAAGTGGTCCATGGAGGATTCAGGCCTTTTTTTTAGTTCAAGTTTGAATAGTCTTTCCGCGTCATCGGGATCCAGGCATTTAGCCCTGATTATGGTCTTGAAAAGGGGGAAAAGGGCCCTGAAGTATGCAACTTCTTTGTTGGGAGGTATGGTTACGTAATCGCTCAAAAGGCTGTCAAGGTTGGCCATCCTCTGAGGACCGGTGGGATGGGTCAGGAGATATGTAGGGGTTCGACTCGGGCCAAAACGCCCACTTTCGAGTTTTTGCAGCGTGCTGATCATCCCTTTCGGGTCAAAACATGACAATTGCGTATACTTGCAACCCAGTTGATCTGCCTGGCGTTCGTCATCGCGGCTGTAATTTAGCTGGGCTTGAACCCCGGCTGCCTGGGAACCGGTGATAATTGCCCCAGCCGCCGGACCCCCGATAAGTATCCCTGCCAGTACCCCGGCCAAAGTGGCGATGGTTATTTTTTTGTTCTGTTCAATACGTTGTGCCACATGCCTTGCCGAGACATGGCCGAGCTCATGACACATGACTGATACCAGTTCATCGATTGAGTCCATGACCTCTATGAGGCCTGAAAAGAAAAAGACATGACCTCCCGGGGCCGCAAACGCGTTCAGGTCGTTGTTTTTTATGATGTAAAAATTAAATGGGAAATATTTGGGATCGATAGGCCTGATGAGATAATGACCCAGATCATTAAAGAATTTATTGGCAAAAGCGTCATCTGCGAATTCAAAATGTTTTCGGATCTGGATCAGAAATTCTTCCCCCATCTCTTTCTCATCCCTGATTGAGAGGGCAAAGGCCCCGGATATTGGGAAGGAAAAAGAAGAAAACGTCATACACAGAGACGTTATTAAAATAATAAACTTGCTATGAATTCTGCCTTTGGTTTTCATAAGCAAACCATCAATCATCAACTTCATGGTTTATCCGTGCAGCCTCAATCCAGAGCCCTTCCAGGTCATAAAATTCCCTGAAGGGCTGATAAAACACATGAATTATCACATCCCCGTAATCCAAAAGGACCCAGTGGCCTTCCTGTTCACCTTCGATTCCGCTGGGCCTGAAACCGGCTTCCCGGGTCCTTTTTTGCAGATGTCGCGAAATTGCCTGCACCTGTCTGCTGGAATGTCCGCTTGCAACGAGAAAGTAATCAGTAATGGAGGTAAGATTACCAACTGCCAGCAGGACCGGGTCAACGGCCTTTCGCTCCTTTATAATCTTTAGACACAACTTTGCCTTATCGAGGGTTTCCACGTTTTCTGTATAATCCTTTTTCAGTGATGTAATCCCGGACCGCACCGGGCACGAGGAAACGAATGGACTCACCTTGTTGAACCATACCCCTTATGCGGGTGGAAGAGATATCCATCAGCGTTGTTTCCTTGAGGGTTAATGTCTTGCCGGATTTCATGAGAAAGGCGTCGGCCTCGCGGTCTTTCTTGATCTCCAATCCTGATTCCATGAGAAAGGGCTCGATCATTTCATTTCTGTATCCCGGACGGGAAATAATAACAAAATGGGCATAATCGAACAATCTTTCATATTCTTTCCAGGTGTTGATTTCCAGGAAGGCGTCAATACCCAAAATAAAGAAAAGGTCCGGGTCCGGTTTGAAAATCGTATGAAGTTCTTTCAGCGTTTCAATGGAATAAGAAGGCCCCGCGCGTCTAACTTCAAGATCCAGGGCATCGAGAAGAGAAGACCCGACGATTGCTAACCGGGTCATGGTCAGGCGATGGTCAAATGGAGAGACCGGTTCTTCGGTTTTGTGAGGAGGGGAAGCGGATGGAATCAGGTATACCTTTTCAAGGTCCAGTTCCTGACCTATTTCCTCTGCAGTGCGCAAATGGCCTATGTGAATCGGATCAAAGGTCCCGCCTAATATACCAAGTCTCAAAAGAAATCCCTCGAGACCATTGAAAAACGCCCACTTTCGCACAATCTCTGCGTCAAACTCAAATTTTAATCCTCGAAATACTGAATGTATTCCTCGGGTTAAAATTTTTGTCTTCCTTGATCTTGAACAAAATTAAACGTTTTTCAAAGGTCTCCCTTCCTAATTTTTTGGGTTTGTCTGATCCTTCCGTTCGCTTTAGTTTCTTATCTGACCCTGTCCATAAACAATAAACTTAGTGGCTGTCAATTCTTCCAGTCCCATGGGGCCAAAGGCATGAAGTTTTGAAGTGTTGATTCCGATTTCAGCACCGAGCCCCAACTGATTTCCATCATTAAACCGTGTGGAGGCATTGACAAAAACCACCGAAGAGTCCACCTCCGCTAAGAACCTCCGGGAGCA
>DAOUXC010000291.1 GCA_030666795.1 Desulfobacteraceae bacterium | reverse complement strand
TTTGAGATTTATTTGTAATTTGGTGCTTGTAATTTGTACTTTTAGACACAAAATTCCAAGGCAGCGCTATCTAACTCTGACTCCCACGCAGCGGGGTCTTCGACGGTCCCTGGGGACCAGGTTCTACAAGTCGAATAAAAACAGAATACTGGACAAGGCCACGCCTTTCCGTATTGCCGGACAATCGTCCCGCCACAGGCGGGATCAGCCCATTTCATATTCTGGACACCTTACATTACAAAAAAACGGCCAAAGGTCAAAAGAATAGTTGCCGGTTTGTGCAAAAAAAAAGCCCTGCGTTTACGGCAGGGCTTTGGTTGTCATGATAGGAAGCTGTCCGAGAATAGACTTCTACTGCGATCGGCTGCAAATTCTGATGGCTGCGTTGTCAAGCCCAAAACGTCCTCAACGTAGGCTACTGCTACGCCCACGGTCGTTTTGGCCTTGTCGCCTTACCCTCAAAACTTTCGCTCGATCTCGCTATGAAGCCATTCTCGGACAGCCTCCTGATGAGTTGTCTTACTGCTCTCCCCCATACATATCCTTGATCTTGGTCCTGTCCGGTGAACCATCCTCAAGGGTCGGGAGATCGGTGACGAATTCCACGTACTGGGGCTTCTTGTATCGTGCGATTTTTCCTCCAACAAAATCGATCAGTTCCTTAGGTTCAAGGGTCTGTCCTTCTTTTAATTGACAGACCGCCTTGATCCCCTCTTTCCACTTGGGATCCGGCACGCCGATAACCACGGTTTTCTCTATTGCGGGGTGGTCGAGTACGGCCTTTTCCACTTCTGCGGGATACACATTTTCGCCCCCCGGCTTTATCAACTCTTTTTCCGCCTTGCGCCCGGCGTACCATAAGAATCCATCTTCATCAAAACGGCCCTGGTCTCCGGTATGATGCCAGCCATCCCTAAAGGTGTGTTCATTGTCTTCGGGGAGATTCCAGTAGCCCTTAAATACCATAGGTCCTTTCATGGTGATCTCGCCCACTTCTCCCACAGGGACCTGCCGGTCATAGTCATCCACAAGTCTTACCTCTGCCAACGGCAGTGTTTTGCCTGCGGAACCGGGTCGGTCATTGTAAGGACTAAGGGTCGCCAGACAGGAGGTCTCAGTCTGCCCATACATGACATAAAATGTACCACCGGTCACTTCCTGATATTTTTCAATAGTCCCGGGCGCTTCCAATCCTGCCACACCACTTAAAGAACTGATATCCGCTCCGGTCTTTTCCTGTTGTTCCAGAATTGAGTCTAGGATGGGAGGAAATTCTATAAGGATGGAGACTTTTTTCTCTGCAATAAGTTCCACTGCCTTTTCCGCATCAAACTTACTCATATTCACATTCAGGGCACCCGCGTGAAATGCAGATGTAGCCAGAAATAGCCCGCCAACATGAAAAAGAGGAAGGATATTTAAATGGACATCCTTGGATGTCAAGTTGCAAAGATAATCGACATGCATGTCCGCACACAGGACATTGCCGTGGCTTAACAGGGCTCCCCTGGGCCTTCCTGCCACAGCCGCGGTATGGATAATGACAAAACCGTCATCCGTGGACACCTTTTCCGGTTCAAAATCATTCCCATGATCCATCAGTGAACCAAAATCTGAAAACTTACCTCCTTCAGGACCTAAATTGAAATACTCTTTTACGGAGGGAAGTTTGTCTTTTATCCCGTCCACTAACTCCTGGAATTCCTTATCCACGAATACAAGCGTTGGTTCACAATCATTCAGATTGTATGCAACTTCATCGGCGGCAAGCCTCCAGTTGACAGGCAGCATGACGGCACCTAAACCGGCAGCCGCACCATAAAGGATAAAAAATTCAAGGCTGTTCTTTCCCAGGACGCCTATGCGGTCTCCCTTTTTTATGCCCGCTTCCTGGATGCCGCGGGCCAAACGGTCCACATTTTCCTTGTACTGAGAAAAGGTCATAGTACGGCCGTCGTCAACTTCGAACCATGCGTCTTTTTGTTTGAAAGAGACTGCATTTTGATTGATAAGATCATAAAAGGTAAAATCGTAGAGTCCCATAATATTCCTCTTTAATGAAAAATAGCCCTTACCATGAAAAAACATGGTGAGGACCATTTTTATCGATTTTGAATTAAAAGAGCTGTCTTAAGATCCCGCATGGCCAAAATCGCAGGGCGGGCCAACGCGCCCGCCTTTTCCCGTCCGCCAAGGCGGAACCCTGCAATTTTCTCAAAAGGCCAAAAAATCATTCAGTCATCCTTAAGTCAACAGCATTACCTATACCCCTCTCCTGGGAGACGTAAGTCACCAGGGGAGAGGTATTTTTTAGATTATTACTAATTAAGGAAACGTGGCCTTAAAAGGGAGCACCTTTGTGACGCCATCTGCCTTGAACACGAAAGCGCCCTCATGGACCGTTACCGGGGTCGTGTAACTGGAGACACCGGCCCACCATTTCTCCATGGCCTGCCAGGGATTCATACCCTTGGCCTTCAACTTATAGCCGCCGGTAACCAGCAGGCTCAGCAGGGCGGAACGGGTCGTGATAAGGGTCGTGGCCCTTATCTGTGTTGTCTTGCCTGCGGGGATCCAGATGGAATCTTCATTATTATAAGTCACGAGATCGAATCCCTCAAAAGCAACCGTAAACTTTACGCCCTCTGAGAGGACCGGATAGGGATTGGGATTATTGACGTTAAACAAAAAGCTCATAGGCAAAGGCGAACCATGATTCCCTGCCTTACCCTTGGTCGGTTTTGTCTTCCCGCTATAATAGTAATACCCGTCAAACTGGGGCACCTCAAAGGACTCTAACGTGATCACCGGGCTCTTGAAATTGGCCTCGGTAGGCTTGGCCTGCATACCCGCACACGACGCAAAAACTACAGCCAGGCCGAAAAGGAGCACTGTCATCAAAACCAGTTTTTTCTTCATAGTAGAACCTCCGTTTACAAAATCGTTTTGCGAATTTATTAGGTTAACCACCTCTTTCTTCTCTTATAATGTTTTACATCGGCAAAGCTCTTGGTTTTCCCCTTTTCACTCATGCCGAGGTAAAAATCTTTTATATCTTCATTTTCCTTTAGTTTCTCGGACGTATCATCCATTACTATACGCCCTGTTTCCATTACATAAGCGTAAGGGGCCACATTCAGGGCCAACTTGACGTTCTGCTCAACTAAAAGGATGGAAATCCGCTCCTCTTTATTGAGCTTAATGAGGATATTAAAGATTTCATGTATAAGCATCGGGGCCAGGCCCATGGAAGGTTCATCCAACAATACTAATTTAGGCTCTGTCATCAGGGCCCTGCCGACTACCGCCATCTGTTGCTCCCCGCCGCTCACAAATCCAGCGACTTCACTCCTTTTTTCCCTGAGCCGGGGAAAATAACGGTAGACTAATTCCAGGCCGTCCTTTACAGACCCTGTTTTTCTCAAATGGGCACCCACCTTGAGGTTCTCCTCAACTGTGAGATGTTCAAAGACCTTGCGGCCCTCAATGACCTGGATGATACCCATCTTGGCAATCTCGACCGCGGTCTTTTTGTGTATCCTCACACCTTCAAACTCAATGGCCCCGTCCGTGACCTCTCCGACCTCAACCTTGAGTAGCCCGGAGATGGACTTCAGGGTTGTGCTCTTGCCTGCCCCGTTGGCCCCGAGGAGTGCCACAATTCCACCCCTCGGAATCTCGATAGAGACACCCTTGAGCACAAGGATTACCTCATGATATTTGACCTCAATATTATTGACATTCAGAATACTCTCTACTGCTTCCAAAGGCCCAACCTCCAATTCTCAAGATCCAAAATCTGAAATCCCACAATGGAATGGTGGATTACCATCCATGCCATTCGGAGGCCCATTTCTTAGGCCACCTGGCCTTCAAATCCACAAATTCCACTTCCTGGAACTTGCCGTTTTTCCATTCCTGAACCAGGCAGGCTGTTGCAGCCCTGTGGTCCGTAGGCGTATAGGTCACATCACCGGCTCCTAAGCCGATATGGAAGTTCTTCATGGTCTCAAAACCCTTTTTCATGATCCCGGGGCCGGTCAAATCTCCTGCCTTATCCGCCCTTTTCATGGCTTCCCAAAGGACCAGGGCATCACCCCATGCCTGTGGTGTTCTATTCAAACGCTTGCTGGCAGGAATACCGGGATTGTATTTCTTGGCATACTTGACAACTTGATCCATGTTGTCAGAGGGTTGGCCGAAAAACTTGATCGGCGTTGCACCCATTGCGAGCACGCCATCTTTTGCATTAACGGCATCTCCTGCAAGACGCGGGAGGTTTTCATCAAAACCCCAGTTGTTTATAATATGGGCGGCCTTCAACCCCAAGGCATATGCATCCCTGATAGTTGCGGAAACCGACATGGTCGTATTACCATGCCATATGACATCAGGATTAAACTTTTTAAGGGCCATGATCTGGCTTTTTGTATCAATGGCAAAGAGGCTCACATCCTGATCCGGGCCGATCTCAAAACCCAACATCTTGGCATGATCCTTTATGGCCTTGATGGGGGCACTGGCATAAGGAGAAGGAAACATATAGCAACATGCAACACGGGGCTTCCTTTTCCCGTAATCGGCATTCTTAGGCCATTTTTTGTCAAACCAGGCCGTCAAACATGCCCTGGCATTTGTGGAGTAATCTGAGGAAAAGAAGAGGTTGTAGGCCGTGCCTATATGTTTTTTTCCATCTTTATCCGTCCAGTCCACAGGTCTTGTCAGATGGGCGGAATAGGAGGCTGATACATAGGGCAGTTTATCCTTATTAACCGTGGGCGAAAGGGACTCCGTGTCACCGGTTCCCCATCCCATAATAGCGACAACTTTCATCCTTTTTAAAAGTTTATATTTGGTAAG
>DAOUXC010000137.1 GCA_030666795.1 Desulfobacteraceae bacterium | reverse complement strand
CAGCCCGTGGGCAGGTTGAGCTTCGGCCAGCACAAGCTTCTTGAACTCGGAAGGGTCCTGATGGCCAGACCGAAGATGATCCTCCTGGACGAGCCCACCGCCGGGATAAACCCTACGCTGATCCGTCAACTGGTGGAGATCATAAGGGGGCTTAAAAAGAGAGGCATACAGATTTTCCTCATAGAACACAACATGCCTCTGGTTGCCGAGATATGCGAAAAGATCTTCGTGATGGATTCAGGCCGCCTCATATTCTCCGGTATACCGTCGGAAGCGAGGAGAGATGCTCGGGTCATAGAGGCATACCTGGGGAGGGAAGATCATGCTCCTTGAAGTGGATCAACTGACCGCCGGTTATGGTCCCATCACGGTCCTGCATGGTGTCTCCCTGGGGCTGTCTGATCGTGAGATCGTGTGTATCATCGGCCCTAACGGGGCCGGGAAGTCCACGGTACTGCGGGCGGTTTCAGGTCAAATCACCCCGGAAGACGGCAGCGTCATCTTTGACGGCGAGGATAGGACCCGTGACGGGTTAGGAAAAAAGGCGGAGAAAGGGCTTATCTTTATCCCACAGGGGCTGAATATCTTCCCCAATCTCACGGTTTTTGAGAACCTGGAGATCGCGGGGTCCACCCTTCGGGACAAAGAGAAACTTCGCCGCGCCATAGCAGGCGTGTTGGAAAAATTCCCCATGATAATGGAGCGGAAAAATCGCCCCGCCCGTGAGCTTTCAGGCGGTCAGCGGCAGATATTGGCACTGAGCCGCATCCTCATCCTCAATCCCAGGCTTGCCCTCCTTGATGAGCCCTCCCTCGGACTGGCACCCCTTGTTGTGGATACTATCTTTCAAGAGATCGGGGAAATGAACAAAAAAGGAATTTCCTTTCTCCTGGTGGAACAAAACGCCCGTAAAGGTCTTTCTGTTTCCCACAGGGGTTATGTCCTGGAGTTAGGCAAAAACAGACTCACCGGTACCGGTCAGGAGCTTTTGAACAATCAGGATGTGCAACGGCTCTATTTAGGCGGGTAACAGATGTTTACTACGTCCACCTCAGATTGTCTGCAACTCATGTGCTTCGAAATTCCCATTCATTTTTTGTCTTTAAGCACTAACACTGTTTACAGTGTTCCGCGTAAGACTCGGAGCCCTTAAAATCAAATCATCTCAAAATATTGTCAAAGAAAAACTTGCGGGATTGAAGAGTTTTATGGACAATAATCCATCCGTGCCCGCCTTTCCCTTACGCCTTGAGCCCTGTGCCTTGGGCCTCATAAAATTATCCTTCCCATGTAAACATTTCAAAATCATGGCCTCCTGAATTCAGAACAAGAGGCGACAACTTCTCCTGCTATACTTTCCCTAAAGTAAAGGAATTTGTCTCTTTTTCACGCTCAATTGTTGAGTTAGGAAACCTGCCGTAATCATGACCCGGCCAGACCGTTGTACTTCCCGGTAAAGTGTAGATCTTTTCACGTATGGATTGCAGCAATTGCCTTGCGGATCCTCCGGCAAGATCAGTCCTTCCTACGGCACCAACAAACAGCGTGTCTCCTGTAAAGATATTTTTGTCAGTGTAAAGACATATGCTCCCTATACTGTGCCCCGGTGTATGAATCACCTTCAAGGCTGTTTCTCCGATATTTATCACATCCCCGTCTTTGAGAAGGATGTCAGGCTCCGGCGAAGCTTTGCCGCCAAGCAGCTTTGAAAAGACCCTGTTCATGAGCTTGTTCAATCGCCCGGCATCCAGTTCATGAATCAAAAGTTTGGCACCGGTGGCGGCCTTCACAGATGCATTGCCCGCGGTATGGTCCGCATGGCAGTGTGTGTTTATGATGTGGGTTGCTTCATATCCGCCCTTCTCAACATTACCCAGTATCCTTTTGATATCGAATGCGGGGTCAATCAGGGCGCATGTCTTCGATGACTCATCACCGACCAGATAGCAGAAAGTTGCCATTTTTTTCAATTTTATCTGTTTGATGTCCAAAATTTCAGGCCCCGGCTTTTCCTCAAGGGTTATTTTTTGCTTAGCGAAGAAACGGTATTGTCTGCCAATATGGAATTATGCTGTGACCTCGAACTATATTGCTCGCTATCTTGAGTTGCTTATTTATTTAGGATGTCCCCTTTCCCCGTTTCTCCGTCCTCTGCCTGTCGAAGATGCCGCCATGCGGTGCCCCGTGAAATGTTTTTGTAGTCCTATTTCACTGGGGTCCTCCGCCTTCTGCTTGTCGCGCCGTCTTGTCTCGTCGTAGCCATTGGCGAAGACGGAAGCCGTTGGCGAAGGCGGATCCTCCGTCCTCTTTCCTCCGTCCCCTATTTTACGAGCCCATATGAATTCAAATAGATTTTATCATATTGCAGATCTTCTTTTGAATGCGGCGCTTTTCTCTCTTCAGGATATCCCACGGCAACAATAGATTCCACTTGCAGATTTGGCGGGATATTTAATAAATCAGCGATATATGCCTGTGCTGTTTTTTCCTTGTCATGCATTCTTTCTCGAATCTGAATCCAGCAACTTCCCAGCCCCAGCGATTCCGCAGCCAGTTGGATAAATATCGAAGCAATGGAAGCATCCTCAACCCACGTGTCGGATTTTGCAGGGTCGGCACAGACAACGATTCCTAAAGGCGCGTATCTTAAAAAGGAAGAACCATGTTGTTTTGCCTTTGAAAGTTTTTCCAGCAAATTTAATTCCGTAACAAAGATAAATTCCCATGGGTTAAAACCCCTTGATGATGGAGCCCGAAGGGCTGCTTCAATCAAAACATCTATTTTTTCCGCTTCTATACGATTGGATAGATATCTTCTAATACTTCTCCTATTCTGAATAAGGGACAAAAACATTAAAGTACCTCCTTTTATGTGCATTCATTAAAAATTTCTCGCAACTTTCCTTGTCCGACAAGCCTTGTCAAAAGGCGATAATTATTCCTCTCATATCGAATACGGCCGGCAATGATGACCGGATGGATCTTTAGTTTTTCCGCCATTTCCTTAACTTCTTAAGAGGAAATTGGGTCCTTGGAACCGATCAGTTTCCAATATTTTTCGGGAATGAGGGAAGATGTCGCTAATTCATCAGCCTCGGTTGTTCCCGTTTCAGCATCCATAAGAGGCTCTATACGACCAAGCGCGCGGCTGTAATCCTCTTTTGTTTTTATTAATCTGTTAATCATCAGATAACCTCCGCGTCGATTCGGTCATACTCTCTGTGTCCCCACAAAACAAATTAATATCGTTTTGGTAGGGTAGTTTATTTTCACAACCAATCGATATTTATTGCCCCCAATATTGAATACAACCCTGTTGTTTTTCAAGATATCCGCTGACCGATACAGTGCCTTGACATCCGCCGGGGTCTCCCAATTAGCCTGTTTTGCCTCATAAAACCAAGCTGTCAGAGGACCTTCCGCGTTCCTATAATCCGGTTTTTTATAAAACTTTCCATACAATCTCACCTTGAAAACTCGGAACTTACAACCGATTTTTCAAGGAGATAAAGCAGGACTTTACTGCGGCTATTGGTGGCAGGATAGAGGTCTCGGGATTCTTTGATCTAATGTCTGGATTCCAACATGTTGGTCAAAAGTTTAATCAACGGTGGCAAATCATTTTGAACTGTATCCCATATAATCTTATCACTGATTCCAAAGTATTCATGAACCACAAAATTTCTCATATCACGCATATCTTTCCATGGGATCTCAAGGTGCATTGATTCTATTTCGTTGGGAACACGACTCGCCGCCTCACCTACTTATAATGAAGTTGCGAATGACAGCATCGACTGTCTTAGGATCAGAGACAAAATCATTGTAGCTCATCCCCTCGGTATAACTTCTAACATTTCTTATAGCCTTCAAGATATCTCTGACTCGCAGTTTCCAGTCTCTAGGTGGCACGTAAGGACTCCCTCATAATTTCCTCGCGCATTTCAGGCCGTATCGCATCCGGGGTTACCAGATCCACCTCTTTCCCCAGCAATTCTGATAGCCGACGACGGAGTCTGGCAAATGCAAACAGACCAACAGGTACCTTCGGCTCAAATTCCACTAAGAGATCAATATCACTTTCAATGGCCGCTTCATCTCTTGCAACGGAGCCAAAAACTGAAAGTGATTTTACTCCAAACTGGGCCATTTCCTCCCGATGCGAAGTCAAAAGTTTCAGTATTTCTTCCTTTTTCATATTTTCGAATCCCTTTTTTTCCTAACGTGTTAATCTTTATAACAAATTTGAAGGTTTTTGCCAATTTTTAATTCTTCTTCACCAATAACGGCAATGTCCCCATTTTTCCTGCTCATCAGAGAACCTGTTCTCTGACCCCTTTCCCCCGATTCTCCACATCTCCTTTTCAGATTTCCGCGAATCTCCGCTTCTCCGTTTCTCCCACTCTCCGATTCTGCTTTGCGGTCCGCCATCTCCCCTCCGTCCTCCGCCGTCAGTCTTCTGCCGTCCGCCTTCCGTCGTCCGTCCTCTGTCCTCTTTCCTCCGTCCCTGATTCCCCGTTTCTCCGTTTCAGCTTTGCCTCCGCCTCTTACAATTATCTGTCGTCAAGTCATTTGATTATTTAAGGACGTGCCCCTTTCCCGCGACAAAGTATGGTGAGAAAATTGGCCACGATACTTGCCGTGGTTCCCCAGATCAGCTCCCCGCAGTATCGGAATTCCGGATAACCGGTGCCTCGTTCAAATTCCTCGGGAGTTGAGTCGGTTTTCGAAACCTGTGAAGCAAAGAATTTCAGGGGCACCTCAATGGTTTTTTCTACCTCCCCGGGGTTAATGTTGAACGGGTAGGGATGGGGAATAAGACCAACAAACGGGTGGACGATAAACGGGGGAACGAAGGTTAAGGCATCGTCTATCGGTCCCAGTATCTCAACGTCGTCTTTTGAAAGCCCAATCTCTTCATCTGCTTCCCGCAGTGCCGCTTCCTCAGGGCTCCGGTCAGTTTCGTCCACCACCCCGCCGGGGAAGGAAATGTGGCCCTGATGGTACCTGACTTGCGTCGCCCGCTTTGTGAAGAGGAGATAATATTCACCGTTCATCTTGAAAATGGGAACCAGTACGGCGGAGGGGGTATAATGCAAATTGTCATTCCGTATGTGACGGGGCGACCGGTTGTTAAGAATACCCTTAATGGTTTTGCAAAAATCTCGTCCGCACATTATATCAACCACATTATCAGTGAAGGCTTTCCCATTCCGCTCCTCACCGTTTCCCTTTTCCCTGTCCGCTTTCTCGATGAACAAAAAACCGTAGATTTATTCCGTTAAATGTTCACCCCGTTTGCCCTGTAGGTCTGGTAGATCGTATTAGGGTGAAACGCGTAGTCTGTTTCTCTGGGGCACAGCCTATTAGCTGGGATCTGACCCCTTTACTTTTATGCCTGCAATCCTGCAATTTTTGGTCATTATTTGGCGGTTTTTGCCTTTGGAATGGAACATTTATGGAACTTTTTTTACGGAACCCAAATAAAGTTCAGGTGGTACGAAAATTTTGAGATATATTTTGAGTTCAAAAATGGATTTCATCACAGTATAGGGTTAATGACGGCTGAATCGTGTTATTTAAAAAGCTTCACGCTTCTAATAATTTATGGTAAGGAGAGTTCTCTGATAAGCTTTCTAAAGGGGATTACCCTTACTCCCTTTTTTTCATAATCCCTCGTTCCGGTATGCACCTGGTAAAATTTTGGGATTTGTGTCCTTTCCATAAAGTAAAACATGGAAGGATTTATATTTTTTTCGCCGGTTTTGCATTCAACTGCGAATACAGGCTTTTTGTCTTTAAGTACCACGAAATCCATTTCCCTTTTATCCGTGTCACGCAGAAATCTCAGATCCATCTCAAAACCCTGAGTGTCTTCCATAAAATGACAGTATTTCAACAGATGACATGCAACAAAATTTTCAAATCTGGGGCCTGAATCCGGTATGATGGACCAGTCCCAGAGATATAACTTCTGTTCTTTTTTTACGGCGCGGATCCTCCGGGGGCCATAGGGAGGGATACGAAAACAATAATACATCCTCTCAAATATATTTATCCACCGGTCAACAGTTTCGTGGGCTACCTGTAGATGTTCTTTTAAATTCTTAACCGAGAGGGGTGCGCCAACCCTGTTTGGAAGTTCCCCGGCCAGAAGTTCGAGAAGACTTATTTCCTTGACATTCTCCAGATCCCGGATGTCGTCATAAATGACCCTTTGAAGTCTCTCCCTCTGCCACCTCCTCCAGAATTTCTCTTCCCCGCGCAAACAAGGCTCAGGGAACCCTCCGAATTTCAGTAAAAGATTTAAATCATTAACTGTTGGTTTTGTATTTAACTCCGTCATTGAAAAGGGGTGGAGTCTATAATAATGGTACCTTCCCTGAAGGGAATCCCCACCCTTTTTGTAATAATCCAGCCTCGCGGAACCCGTAATGATAAATGACAGTTCGGATCTGTTTGTATCATGGAATCCTTTAACCAGACCGCGCCATCCGGCAAATTTATGAATCTCATCCAAGATGAACAGCTTTTGTCTTCCGGGCAATTCACCCTTTAAAAGACCACTTCTAACGGATATGTCATCCCAGTTGAGGTAGGCCGGGTGCTTTTCAGAGGGTTTTGGAAGAAAGGTCAGGGCAAAAGTCGTCTTGCCAACCTGTCTGGGGCCGCCGACAAATACCATTGTGCTTTTCAGGTCTTCTTTTACCGGTTTTTTTAAGTATCGTGTCTTGATTTTCGCCATGGTATAATAGACATAACACGATTTTACTCATGAGTAAAGTAGATTATAGGTGATTTTACTCATTTTTCTAATCAAATAAATGAGAGCAATTTTACCCTGTGATAGCTTCTACGGAGGATGGAAAGGCGGGTCGTCTGTCCTCAGCCTTCCGCCCTCTGCCCCTTGTTTCTCCGTTTCTTTTCCTCACACAATCTATCAAATTTCAAGGGCATCCCCAGGCCTTTCTCTTCAGGTACATCATTCATGGGCATTTATGCCCCCTTGTCTTTTGCGATGTTTATCTGGTATAGACCCACCAGGGAAAGGGAATAGGCGGCATAAAATGGAATCGGAAACATCAGTCAACAGCAGGAGCCAGGAACGCTTTCAGACAAAGGCTGTCTTATTACTGTCCATCAGCCATTTCATACATGATGTTTATTCAGGTTTTCTCTCTCCCCTGCTCCCACTTCTTATTGAAAAACTCTCCCTGTCCCTTACCCGCGCGGGTCTACTTTCCACTGTAATGCAGATCCCTTCACTTCTCAACCCGGTAATAGGGTTGTGGGCCGATCGAATCAGCATGCGATGGTTTATAATACTGGCCCCTTCACTTACCGCAGTCCCAATGAGCCTTATCGGATTGACCCCGAGTTATGCAATGCTGCTTATATTGCTGTTTGTCACGGGGGTAAGCGTATCCCTCTTTCATGTACCCGCGCCGGTCATGGTGGCCGGAGTGTCAGGAATCCATACCGGACGGGGAATGAGCCTCTATATGACCGGCGGGGAACTGGCAAGGGCCGTCGCCCCCCTTGCTGCGATCGGAGCCGTTACCTTGCTGGGTCTGGAAGGCCTTTACCCCCTCATGGTCTTCGGCCTGGTCTCGTCCCTGTGGCTGTTCATTGCATTCAAGGATGTTCCTTCCCGCAAGGCAAAGAGCTCCGCTCCCCTGACCCTCAGGGGCACATGGGTGGAGATGCGGCATATTTTATTGCCTCTCATAGCCATCCTTGTTGCCCGGGGATTCATGCACGCCGCTTTGACCACCTTCCTTCCGACCTTTATAAACCAGCAATCCGGAAATCTATGGCTGGCAGGGATATCCCTGACCCTCGTGGAGACCGCAGGTGTAGCCGGTGTACTCTCGGCGGGCTCGCTGAGTGACGGTCTCGGACGCAGAAGGGTGCTCCTTTTCTCCCTTGTGGGTGCCCCCCTCATGCTATTCTGTTTTATCTGGCTTGACAGCTGGGTCCGTTTCGGATTCCTTGCCATTACGGGATTCACCCTTCTTTCAACAACACCGGTGATGCTCGCCATAGTACAGGAAAACAGCAAGAACAGCCCTTCCACCTCAAACGGCATATTCATCATGTCCTCCTTTATGGCCCGCTCGGCAGTGACGGTGATAGTAGGTATTATGGGTGACCTGATAGGGCTTAAGGCAACATTTACACTGAGCGCGTTTCTGGGATTGGGGGGGATACCCTTTATACTTATGCTTCCGCAGGGGAACATAAAGGGGCGGGGTGATAGAAGGATAAAGAGGTAATCAACCGGCGAATAACCTGATAAAGCCCGAATCCTTCCCATAATGCACCCACCTTCGGGTGCCCTTCAAGGTCTTTGAACGTTCTGAGATTGAGAAGCCTAGGGAAGTTTTGCCCACCTGACGGCTCCGATAATTCCTACAACAGGATGCCTTCCAATCAGCCCGGTCAACGTCTTGATTTCACGTTTTCGAAGAATCATGCACAATAGACTACCTTGAAAACTCGGATTTGCCTCCGCCTTCCGTCGTCTGTCGTCCGTCCTCTGTCCTCTTTCCTCCGTCCCCGTTTCCCCTTTTCGCCACATCTCCTTTTCAGCTTTCCGCGAATCTCCGCTTCTCCGTTTCCCCCACTCTCCGATTCTGCTTTGCGGTCCGCCATCTGCCCTCCGCCCTCTGCCGCCAGTCTTCTGCCGTCTGCCTTCTGTCGTCTGCCCACTCTCTCCTCTTTCCTCCGCCTTCCCTCGTCTGTCGCCCGTCCCCTGTCCCCTGTCCTCTTTCCTCCGTCCCCGT
>DAOUXC010000251.1 GCA_030666795.1 Desulfobacteraceae bacterium | reverse complement strand
ATTTGAAAAAGAGAGTCACGCATAATACCCCGGCGTTAAAAATCAAAAATCGAAAAAGGAGGGACCATGAAATTTTTCATTGATACGGCCAATATTGACGAGATCAAGAAAGCCAATGATTTGGGGATGGTTGACGGTGTGACCACCAATCCCAGTCTGGTTTCCAAGGAGGGGCGTGAGTTCAACGGGCTTATAAAGGAAATTTGTGATATCGTGGATGGCCCGGTAAGTGCCGAAGTGGTCAGCGTGGAATGCGATGCCATGGTACGGGAGGCCGAGGGTCTGGCAAAACTGGCCGATAACATTGTCGTAAAAATTCCCCTGATCGAGGAGGGATTGAAGGCCGTAAAAATTCTGTCCAAGGAAGGGATCAACACGAACGTTACCCTTTGTTTTTCCGCGATTCAGGCATTGATGGCTGCAAAGGCGGGTGCCGCATATATCAGCCCTTTTGTAGGAAGGCTGGATGATATCGGTCACAGGGGCATGGATTTAGTGGATGAGATACTCACCATCTACGATAATTACGGTTTTGAAACCGAGGTGATCGTGGCAAGTATTCGAAACCCCATCCATGTGCTCGATGCGGCCCTCATGGGTGCGGACATCGCGACCATACCTTACAAGGTCATTAAGCAGTTGGCAAAACACCCTCTCACGGACATCGGCCTGGAAAACTTTTTAGCCGATTGGAACAAACAGGGCTAAGCATGTGCGCCAAAAGGGTTTATCGCGTTGCCACACAAGGGCTGATTCTCCTGTTGTTTTTCTGTGCGCCGGTATCTGCCGACATCTACCGTTATGTGGACAAAAAAGGGGTCTGGCATTTTACAAATATCTATACAGACACCCGTTACAGACTTTATCTTGCGACGACCCACAAAACATCGTCCGAGTACATTAAAGAATACAAAGGAATCATACGCCAGGCATCAAAAAGGTTCGGGCTGGACCCTTCCCTGATCAAGGCCGTTATCAAAGCCGAATCCGACTTTGACCACGAGGCCGTGTCCCGCGTGGGGGCACAGGGACTCATGCAGTTGATGCCTCAGACTTCAGATGCCATGGATGTGGGAGACCCCTTTGACCCGGAAGAAAACATTTTCGGCGGGGCCCGGTATTTGAGCCAATTATTGAAACGTTTTAAAAACGATAAACTATTAGCATTGGCGGCCTATAATGCCGGCCCTCAGGCCGTGGAGACCCACAAAGGTGTGCCCCCCTATTCCGAAACAAGGACATTTATCAAAAGGGTAATGGCTTACTATAAATCATTCAGGACCAAAGATAACTAATACCCGGCAATTTTTCAGGTTGCAGGAAAAGGCTTCTTATTCAATTTACTAACGGCGAAAGCACAATTCCCCAGAAGGATTAGCTAAGTATTTATGAAATCACGCCTTCGGAAGGACATAACCAACCTGCCCAATACACTGACTGGTATCAGGTTGGCATTTATCCCACCCTTGTTCATTTTCCTTAATTTTCAGGGGAGATGGACCAGCTTCTTTGCGGCCCTTGTCTTCGGCCTTGCCTCTATCACCGATATCTTAGACGGCTATTTCGCAAGGAAACACGGGACAGTAACCGTATTGGGGAAATTTCTTGATCCATTAGCCGACAAGCTGTTGATCTCCATTACCATGATCATGCTTATCCCCCTGGATCGAATCCCGGTCTGGATGGTGATTGTTATTATTGCGAGAGAGATGGCGGTTACAGGTCTGAGAGGAATTGCGGTAAGCGAGGGAATCGTGATACAGGCCGGCACCCTGGGAAAATACAAGACCATTTTCCAGTCCTCGGCCATAGCAGGGCTCTGCCTCCATTATTCATATTTTGACGTTGATTTTCATGTTGTGGGCATGGTCCTTTTGTGGGCCGCGCTGGCCCTGACCCTGTGGTCCGGGTGGGAATATTTTCGACAGTTTAAACAGGTCTTTTTCCCTGAAAAATAGAAAAATCCGTAACCCTTTCGACACAACGTAGAGTCGGCCACTGTGACCGCCTTTTAGATCGGCACAGGGCTCAGTCAAACCGCAGGTTAAGCTATTAATTTTACAACAATAATTGCTGTATTTGAAATCCCCCCTACCCCCCTTTAAAAAAAGAGGGGGAGCTTCGGTGTTGCATTTAGCTAAAAACAAGTCATTTCAAAATCTTCCCCCTTTTTAAAGGAGCGTTGAGGGGGCTTTTTGTCCGCCTGGAACTGCGACTTTGACGTTTCCCTGTGAGCCGGCAGATTTTCTATTGACAAAGCACGCGTGTGTTGTAAAATAAAGGACTAATCAGCGGGAATAGCTCAGCTGGTAGAGCCTCACGTTGCCAACGTGATTGTCGCGGGTTCAAGTCCCGTTTCCCGCTCCAGAAAATTTATGAGACCTTTGAAAAATGTTCGATTTTGTTCAAATTCAAGGTCTCACGAGGCGGCATAGCCAAGTGGCTAAGGCAGCGGTCTGCAAAACCGTTATTCATCGGTTCGAATCCGATTGCCGCCTCCATAGAAGCATCAAGGGCCTGCAAGAATTATCAACCGCTTGCAGGCCCTTTTTCTTTTTCCCATCTTGGCCAAGGAGCTTTTATAATCCATCCTCTCGAACCGGGAGATTGATTCAAGCCATGGAAACGGCACGCTGTTAAATAACTGAATAAATTAACACGGCCAAAACTTACCCGATTCTGTGGCAGAACAGAATCGTTATGTCATCCCTTTTTTTGCCGAATACCCTTCCATTTTAATTCCTACGCTTAACCGCCGACCTTTCTTTGAGCCGCTTGTCTCTCCTGGCAATGGCATCGCTGTTTCTTCGCCTGTCTTCATCTGTTTCCGCTATCAGCGGAGGCACCGCCATGGTTCTACCTTCGTCATCAAGGGCCACAAAGGTCAGATAGGCGGAAACCGAGTGTTTCACCTCGCCGGTCCTGACGTTTTCAGCCTCCACGCGCACCCCCACTTCCATGGACGTTCTGCCCACCATGTTGAGGTTGGCCCTTAACGTAACCAGTTCACCGATGTAGATGGGGTGGTGAAAATCCAGGCGGTCCACTGAGGCGGTGACCACATTGGCGCGGGTGTGCTTGGAGGACACAACTCCGGCTGCGGAGTCTATCAATTTCATGATGGAGCCGCCGTGGACGTTTCCGGCGATATTGGCGTCCTGGGGATACATTACCTGGGCAATTGTCGTGCGGCTTTCAGCCATGGTTTTTCCAGTCATCATTCCCCCCTATTCAAAAAAGTTGTCAAATGGCGGGGTCTGTCGCCCACCTTTCCCACATGCTTCAGCCGAGGCCTTGTCAGCCTTACGTATTGAATGACTGTCAATAAGCTCCGGGCCGACCGGAATGGACACCCAGCGAGATCCTTATCCGGTTCTCCCTGTTTGTTGCGGTACTACATAAATTTACCGGCCAGCGCCGAGAACGCCGCTGCAATCAGGCCTATGAGCAGGGTCCAGAGCCCGTTTCGCACCAAGGCGTATTTGCGGGTGAGGCGGTGCCTGCCCAGGTAGTAGATCTCGTGAAGATAGGCATCGTATAGCTTTTCCCTGTCCTTGAGCAGGTTCTTAAAGCCGGATATGAATTCCTCCTCCTCGATTTCTACGAAGGAGCGGAAGTAGAAAAGATTGACCCTGCCTCTTGCGCCCAGAGGCGGGCTGATGGCAATGATCGAAAACACCACTGCGACAATGCCGGTTGCGGCAAGGATCAGCACGGTCAGCACGGGCAGGTTGCCAAACTGGGTCAGGGCAATGGTCGTTATCAGGGAGGCCGCGGTGAGGATCATGCCCGCCTTGGAATCGGCCATCTGGTTGAGCACCATATGCTTGCTGAGATTGGCCCGGAGCGCGTTGCTCGCTAAGAGACGGGGGAGAACAGGTTCTTCGGGAGACGACTTATTGTACATGGCCTTTCCTCTTGAAATAAATGCAATTATGCCAGAATTTTGTCAAAAAGTTTAGCAGAAAAAGGTACTGGCAGACAAAAGATTTATCGTCCCCCGGGAAGAAGCCATACCTTAAAGAAGGGGCTGACAAAAGTTTCGCATGACTTTTGTTACCGGAGGAATATTAACTCAAGAGCCGTCTTCAGTCTATCCGATGAAAAGGCATCTCCTTTCGGACTGGATCCCTATAGGACTTTACAGACCTGCTGTATATCCCCTGTAATGTTATTGGCAATTTCGGGATTGTGGTCAGGCCGGACTAAGCAGATAATTTCTTGAAATATAGGACCAAAATGCCTTAATATCGGCCTTAAGCTGGCCTTTTCAAAGGCGAACTCTGACGAAGATGGTGTGCTCCGGTGCGCGCGCAGCTATTTTTTTGCGGCAGGGCAAAAATTTTTACAGAGGTTTGTATAATGACCCTCAACAGTTTCCGCGATAAAATTGAAAGATTGCTATCTTTTGCAGACATCAAAATAGGAGGCGATCGCCCTTGGGATATTCAGGTCAATGACGAGAACCTGTATGCAAGATTGATGGCCGAGGGTTCGTTAGGTCTGGGAGAATCCTATATGGACGGATGGTGGGATTGCGAATGTCTTGACGAATTCTTCCATAAAATTCTGCGTGCCGAATTGGATGACAAGGTGAATCCATTGTCCGGGCTTTTCAGTGTTCTCAGGGCCAAACTTGTTAATCTTCAAAAGCCTTCCCGTGCATTTCTTATCGGGCAACACCATTATGATATAGGCAATAATCTTTACGAAAAAATGCTCGACAAGCGCCTGATTTACAGCTGCGGATACTGGGAAAATGCCTCTACCCTGGATGAAGCCCAGGAGGCCAAGCTGGATCTGGTCTGCCGGAAATTGGGCCTTCAGCCGGGAATGCGTGTCCTGGACATTGGTTGCGGCTGGGGGGGCACCGCCAGATTTGCGGCCGAGCGCTATCAGGTTGAGGTGGTCGGCATAACCGTTTCTGAAGAACAGGTACGGTTTGGGAAAAAACTCTGCCGGGGTTTGCCGGTTCAAATCCTTTTACGGGACTATCGTAGCCTGGAAGGCACCTTTGACCGGATTCTGTCCCTCGGCATGTTCGAGCACGTGGGTTACAAAAACTACACCACTTTTATGCGCACCGCCAAAACCCTTCTGAAGGACGGCGGGATATTTCTTTTGCATACCATTGGCGGAAACCGTTCGGTTACCGGTACAGACCCCTGGATAGAGCGTTATATCTTTCCTAATTCCATGCTACCCTCCTCAAGGCAGATATGCGCCGCAATAGAGGGTTCGTTCATTCTCGAAGACTGGCATAGTTTCGGCGCCGATTACGATAAGACCCTCATGCACTGGTTCCGGAATTTCCATGATAATTGGGATGCCCTTAAAGAGAAATACGATGAGCGATTCTACCGGATGTGGAAGTATTATATCTTATCGTGCGCAGGGTCGTTCCGTGCGAGAATCAATCAGTTGTGGCAGATAGTCCTCTCTCCGGAAGGCATAGCAGGTGGTTATATTTCTCAGAGGTAAAAAGCCTGGCCTTGAGAACCAGGCTTTGGTTATCACCAAGGGGCTTTGCATTGTTGCAGTTTTATTGACTCATTGAAATTCCAAATATCAAACAGAAAAAAGATGAACATCGAACATCGAACGCTCAACATTGAACATCGAATGTGGGTGTCGCTTCGCTCCGCTTTTTAATAAAATTGAAACGCCGAAGGTGTACCTTAATTCGACTTTGGAAATTCGATGTTCGATGT
>DAOUXC010000236.1 GCA_030666795.1 Desulfobacteraceae bacterium | reverse complement strand
GAATTTGTTTGATATTTGGGATTTGATATTTGGAATTTTAATAAGTCAATAAAACATCAAAGCAAATCCCCTCTGGCGACAACCAAATCCGGACCCTATGGGCCGCAGGCTGAACCCGGAGTCTTACTCCGCCTCTTCCATCAATTCATTGACAAATTGGGATATGTTGTAAATCTTGAATTTCTGTTTGCGCAATTTGGCGTTGGAAAGATTGTGCATACAGGAATTGCATTCCGTAAGCACCACTTCCGCATCGATTTCCTCTGCTTCCTCTAATCTGCGCCGGGCCATGGTTATTGAATTTTTGGCATAAGCGCCCCTCACGCCGCCGCCCGCCCCGCAACACAGGGAATCGGCACGGTTGTGCCGCAACTCAACAAAGTCGGGTGCAATCTTTCGAATGATCTCCCTCGGTTCCTCATAGATTCCGCAGTGCCTTCCCAGGTCACAGGGGTCATGATATGTGACCCTCTTATCGGTCTTTACCTTAAAATCAAAATCTTTCAAAAACTGGCTGATGTGGATGACCTTGATTCCCTTTTCCTTGAGTTCATCATACTGGGGTTTGTTGTTAAAGGTGCGAGAACAGTAAGGGCATCCCGTGATGACCGTGTGGGCGCCTGTTGCCAGGATACGATCGATATTCTTTCGGACCAGATCCTTATTGATTTCATAACCCACATCTTCCAGCACGCCGCTGCAGCAGACCTCGTCAATAAGTGTGTAGTCAACCTTCAGGCGGTCCAAAAGATCAAGTGTCTCCAGTGTGGGTTCATCCTCGCGAAAGGATCCTACGCATCCTATGAAATAAACGTATGCGGCTTTTTTGTTTCGTTCCCTTTCAAAGTCCTCGGGCTCGTCCTCCGCATAGATGTTTGTGTGCTTTTTGAGTACTTTGTTCATGCCCTCAAAAGCCGGGTGGCAGGAACCCGCGTCGACCATGTCCTTTCGAGCCTGTTTGATGATCTCGGGCACGTTTACGCCCGAAGGGCAGTTTTCAAAACAACTGGCGCAGGTGGTGCACTGAAACAGGGTCTCGATCAGCTCATCATTTAATTCGGTCTTCCCGTCCATTACTTCCTTCAGGAGCAGCATTTTACCCCTCGCGTTATAGGCGGGACGAAGGGTTGATCCAAAGACAGGACAGACCGCCTGGCAAAACCCGCATCGCGAGCATTTGAGAACCTGATCACGAAATTTTTTTTCAAATTCGTATTTAGTTTCCATCTTATTCCTCTAAACCCATTTTGGCCGGATTGAGAATATTGTTCGGGTCGAATGTTTTCTTGATGCTTCGCATCATATCCATCGCCACCGGATCGTGCTCCAAGGTCATAAAGGATGCCTTGGAAAGCCCTATGCCGTGTTCTCCTGTGAGTGTTCCCCCTAAGTCAATAGAGAGCTTGAAGAGTTCCGCAGTTGCCGCTTCCATGCTTTTTACCTGTTCCGGGTCATACCCGTCGTAGAGGATTTGAGGGTGCAGGTTCCCATCACCGGCATGACCGTAGGTAGCTATCTGGATGTTGTGCCTTTCAGCTATCGCCTCAACCCCTTTCAGCATTTCCGCTATCCTTGACATGGGAACCGTTATGTCTTCAAGGACAAAATGGGTCTTTATCCTGGCCAGGACAGCGTATGCACTCTTTCTTGCGGTCCAGAGCTTCTCCGCTTCTTCCCTGGCCTTTGCCTGCTTGATATCATCCGCGTTATTTTTTTTAAAAACTTCGATGACCTTGTTCATCTGGTAATCGGTCTCTTCCCGTGTATAGCCGTCGGTCTCCACTAAAATTATGGCATCTACTTCCGGGAGATTAAGATCAGTATTCTGGTTGATGGCCAAGATAGTCTTCCTGCCCAGGATCTCCAGCGCGCTCGGGATGATGCCGCTGTACATGGTCTCACTAAGGGCACGGCCCGCGTCTTCCAGGTTGCCGAAGGTGGCTAAGGCCGTGCTGGTGGCTGTCGGTTTGGGGCTTATCTTGAGCGTGATCTCAGTGATCACCCCGAGAGTGCCCTCTGAGCCAACGAGTAACTTGGTCATGTCGTAGCCTGAGACACTTTTCATGGTCTTTGATCCGGTCCTCATTATCCGTCCGTCCGTCAGGACTACCTGGAGACCCAGGACATAATCCCGGGTCGTGCCGTACTTGGCCCCTTTAAGTCCCCCGGCATTGGTGGCTACATTCCCTCCCAATGTGCAGACCTTTCCGCTTGCGGGATCGGGTGGGAAGAAAAATCCGTGCGGCACGAGCGCCCTCTCAAGATCATCATATACAACGCCGGGCTGGACAACGGCCAGGCGATCTTCAATGCTGATCTTAAGAATCTTATTCATATGGTTCAGGTCCAGGACAATGCCACCCTCAATGGGGACAGACATGCCCGAGAGACCCGTTCCCGCGCCCCTTGGTATAACCGGGATACGTTCCGTGTCGGCCAATTTTAGAATCCCGGAGACCTGTTCAGGGGTCTCGGCCCATACCGCACACGATGGCCTGTGGCTGTGCTCGGAGGCGTCGTAAGAATAGGATACCAGGTCGATCAGACTGTCGGTGAAGTTTTCCTCGCCAACAATATCCATAAGGGCCTTTTTTGTTTTTTCATCCATTGCTTGCTCCGATTGTATCTGCTCAATAAATCGGGGTATCCCCCTCACCCACGATGTTGTTGAATTAAGGGTTTTCTCAGGCTGCTCCTATATGCCGTATTAGGGTGGGCCACTGTGACCGCCTTTTCGGTCCCGCAAGCGGGGCCCTACGATTTTTTGGAAGGTATAAGATTAACAGACGGATCTCTTACCTCAACAGTATTGAGGCTTAGGGTAGTGAAAATTAAGATACAACTTTCTCCGGAAATATGAATCCCCACGGGTAAACCCGTGGTCCCATTAAAATACCCGTCTTCGCCTTCGGCTACGCCGCGGTTATCCGCCTTATCTTTGGGGTGACATCACGCCGTAGCAATTAACTTATTTCTTGTTGCATTAATCCACGGACATGCCCGTGGATTAATGCGAAGGCTGATAAATTTTAAACGGGCCGTGGGATTTTTGCAACATGCAATCAGGCGGATTATTCCGACTTTTTCTCCGCATAGGTCTTAATCATTCCCCCGTCAAACAGGAGGTCCCCGCCTATGAGATATTTTGCAAAGCGGGAAAACCCGAAGAGAAAGAGGTTGCCTACCTCAATGGGAGACATCATCTCTTTGACCCGGGAACTGCCCATCATGACATCACTAACCACTTGTTCGGGGGTGATGCCGCGCTGTTCGGCCTGGGCAGGGATCTGTTTCAGTGCCAGGGCCGTCTTTACAAAGCCGGTGCTGACAGTAAAGGAGCGGATTTTTCCTTCCCCTTCCGCGGAAATGGACTGGGCCAGGGCGCGCAATCCGAATTTGGTTATATTGTATACAGGTTTGTTCAGGGTGCAGATATGGGCGTGTATGGAGGCCATATTCCCTATGGCCCCGGTGCCGTCACTGCTCTTTTTTATATGGGGAAAAGTCAGCTTTGAAAGGTAAAATGGGGCCCTCAGCATGAGTCTCTGCATGTAATCGTATTTTTCCATTGGAAAGTTTTCTATCGAGTCGATATGTTGGATCCCGGCTATATTTGCTAAATACTTGATTGTGCCAAGTTTGGCCGCCTCCGATACCGCGTTTTCCATGTCTTCGTCCACAGTAAGATCCGTCTTGATAAAGACCATTCGACCGCCCATTTTTTTGGCCAACTCTTCGGTCTTTTTTCCCTCTTCCTCATTGAAATCAAGACCCGCAACCGTAAGGTTGTTTGCGGCCGCTGCGATGGCCGTGGCCCTTCCGATCCCACCTGCGGCCCCGCTGACAATACACACGTTGTCGGGATTAAAGTTCCCATCCTGAAGGATCAGTATCTCGTCTCGTTTTATTTCCGGCTCATTTATGTCCATTTAATCCTCCTTTTTTGTCAGTCTGGATATGAGCGATTATCCGGTGGTCAGGCACGCACGATATTAGTACTCGGAATGCTTTTTTGGATGTGATCAGGATAGGGAAAAGTTGGTCATGTGTCAATGCAGAAACATCACTAGATCAATTGCTTGGACATTATTTCATTGTTTTGGCTTTGCGGGGTCGTAGAAGAACCAAAGGGTCGTGCCTTGGGTGCGTTTGGCTGATATGCATTCTTGACACATATGTATCTTTTATCTATTCTTAATTCAATAAATAAAATGAGGAAATTATCATGAAAGCCACATCGTACAATTTAGTCATGTCCGCATTGTACAACGGCAGAAAAGGTGAGAGACCACCTGCGGGAAATCCTACATCAATAGCCTGTCACGGCCTCATGGATGCGGCCAATATATCATTTCCCCAGGCCCACCTGGATGCGCATGCCATGGCCGACCTTGCCCTCGCGGGACATGAAATACTGGGTTTTGATACGGTTATGCCCGAATACAGCGTGCACCAGGAGGCAGCGGCCCTTGGTTCTCAGGTCGACTGGGGGGACCGGGACATGATGCCTGATGCCAAGACCAGTCCTCATGAAGACTTCTCAGATATCCATGTGCCTGAGAATTTGCTTGAAAAGCCCTCCATGAGGGTGGTGCTTGATGCCCTGTCCATTCTCAGACGGCAGGTGGGAGGCAAAGTGGCCATTATAGGGAAGGTGATGGGCCCGTGGACACTGTCCTACCACATGGCGGGCGTGCAAAACTTCCTGCGCCGGGTGGGGAGGCGTGAAGAAGATGTTGTAAACGGGATTTTACGGCAGTTGATGCCAGTGACCATTGCTTTTGCAAGGGCCCAGTTTCAGGCAGGGGCCGACATTGTTGTATTAGCGGATCATGCGACCGGGGATTTGGTGGGCCCGCATCATTACAGGGATTATCTCCTGCCTATTCACAAAGAACTCACTGCACAAATTGAAGGCCCGTTAATCCTGCATGTCTGCGGGAATTGTACGGACAGACTGGATTTGTTTGCCGAGGCCGGTTTTGACGCCTATCATTTTGAGTGGCAGTTAGACGCAAGGATGACCGTGGAAAAACTGGGTCACTGCATGTCCCTTGTCGGAAACGTCAACAATGCCGAAACCCTTTTTTCAGGGTCCCCTGACGACGTTTACAGACAGGCGCGTTACGCCATTGAGGCGGGCGTCAACATCATAGGACCCGAATGCGCAATACCCCTGTCCACACCCGTGGAAAATCTGAAGGCGATTGTGTCTGCCGTTCGTGAAGGATATTAGGGGGCGATCTTCACCCATGAAGATGGTCTTAAATAGAATTCTTGAGAAGTTAGTTCAAGAAACTTAACAGACTGTAAGGAGGGATCATGGACAAGGCAAAGATTTGGTTTATGGATGCAAGGGCAAAGCGTTTTCTGGAATCTACCGCCATAAAAGGACGCCAGATCCTTGAGCATTCCGGATGGCTTGATAACCTCAAAGAGGGAGACCTTGTGGCCGTAAAAACCCATATGGGCGAGGCGTACAACGTGGGATATCTCAGGCCGATCATTGTGCGGACACTTGTGGAGGCCCTGAAGGAGAGGGGAATGAAACCCTTTGTAACAGATACCTCTACAATGCCGTATCATCCCTGGATCAGCCGTACCCTTGCCATAGATCACTTAGAGACAGCAAATTGCAACGGCTTCAACCAGGGGACCATGGGATGTCCTGTGGTCATGGCGGACGGCTGGCTTGGCACGGATGACGTCATTGTAGATTTGAACGGCCGGGGAACTTATTTGAATAAGCAGTTTGTGTCCCGGGCCATTGCCGATGCCGACGCCATGATCTCGGTGGCGCATTTCAAGGGTCATCCTGCCGGTGGTTACGGGGGTGCCCTGAAGAATATTGGTGTGGGCTGTGCAAGTAAGCGGGGTAAGATGAACCTTCACGGGGCCTTGGCCGGTGACAAACCCGTTATCAATGCGGATATGTGTCCGGGACGTAAATGCGAATGGTGGCAGACATGCCAGGACTGTTGCCCGGAAGGGGCCGTTCAAATGACCGACCAGGGACTGGATATTGACCTGGATGCATGCGTGTACTACTTTGCCTGCGCCAACCTGTG
>DAOUXC010000076.1 GCA_030666795.1 Desulfobacteraceae bacterium | reverse complement strand
TTGTCACCGCTCTTCTTGCGCCGGTCTATTTCCGGTTTTTCGGAGCCAGAAGGATCAAGCCGGAACCAAGGAAAGTCCTACGGGAAGGAAGGTCATTATTCGAGAACTTAGCCGCGACCTGTACCAGAATGGTCAGGAACCGCAAAAAAAGCGTCCTTTTTGTTTTTTTCGGACTTACAGCGGTTATCGGGGCATTCAGCTTCCGGGTCCAGTTGAATAATGATATCTTAGGGGTTTTCAGGAAAGACTCACAGGTAGTCAGACAGATAAATGAAATGAGCAGGGAGTTGGCCGGGGCACAGATTTTTTTTATCCGAATAAGCGGTGGACATGAAGACATTTTCAAAGAGCCCAAAAATCTGGCCCAGATTGCCGAGATCCAGGAATTTATACGAAAACAGGGGCTTTTTGACAAAAGCGTCTCCATTGTGGATTTTTTAAAACTCATCAACCGTGAAATGCACGGAGGCGAACCTGCGGGAGCGGTCCTTCCTGTGAGTGTTGAGCAGGTTTCACAATACCTGCTCTTTTTGCAGGACGACGATTTAGAGCGTTACGCGGCCCCGGACTTCAGTGAAGTCAACATCGTGGTCAACCATCATCTCAATTCCTCCTATGAACAGAAAAAAGCGATTGTGGGACTCAGGGCTTTTATTGAAAAGAGCCTGAACCCCCATTTTAAATGCTCGGTCACCGGCGAAAGCATTCTGACTCTCCGGGCTGCCGACTCCATTGCCACCGGGCAGGCCAAATCGATTACGCTCCTGCTAATCATAATCTTCATTGTCATGTCCGTCATGTTTCTGAACCCAAAGGCCGGGTTACTTTCCCTTGTGCCCAATCTCCTACCCATTGTTATTTATTTCGGCGTTATGGGTATTTTTTCTATTCCCCTTAATATCGGCACGGCCATGGTCGCGGCAATGGCCATTGGCATTGTGGTTGATGACACTATACATTTCATGACTCGCTATAATTCGGAAATGCACAGGCTCAAGGACCAGGACCAGGCCATGCGGGTCTGTCTTGAGAGAGAAATCCGGCCGGTTTTTGCCACGTCCATAGCTTTGGCCCTCGGGTTTGCGGTGTTTACCTTATCCAATTTTGTCTCCATTATCCATTTCGGGGTCCTTTCCGCCCTGGTTATGGTCGTGGCCTTTTTGGGCGACATGCTGGTAACTCCGATTCTCCTCTCCTCCACGAGACTCCTGACACTGTGGGATATGCTCAGCCTGCACGTGAGAAAGGAAGTTATCCAGCAATCGGAGTTTTTCCGGGATATGAGACTCTGGCAGATCAAGAAGATTGTTCTGCTTGGACGGATCAGGGAGGCAAAGGCAGGAGATCATATCTTTCACGAGTGGGATGAAGGGGACAGCATGTCTCTTATTCTGGAAGGGCGGGCCCATGCATACAGTATTAAGGAAAAGACCGGCAACCAGGTTTCGTACGCCCAGTTCAGTTCCGGAGATGTTTTTGGAGAAATATGCATGCTGGACACATGTCCCCGGTCAGCCAATGTAAGGGCCACAACGGACATCAAATATGTGGAAATCAGCAGGGATGACTTCCAGCGGCTCCACACGCTGTATCCCCATATTGCCAGCAAGGCATTCCGCAATCTGGCCCGGATCCTTGGGCACAGGTTAGTCATAAGTGACTGGATGTACCTTGAAAAAATGAAGGAGTGATATGCAAAAATCAGCTATGTACATTTTGTTTTGCCTGGTGTTGTCCTTGTTCCCCTTTTCCGCTTTTGCGGCTGAACCGGATCTTTTGGAAGAGCTCGATTCTGTTATGGAATCGAGAAAGAAAGAAGCCGCCAAAAGGGAGGCTTTACAACGGGCCGACGAAAAGGATCTACCCGGCCAGATCGGCAGGCATTTCAATACGGAACTGCGTTTGCGCGGCGCCCGCTTTTTTGAAGCACGTCCCGAGCTGCTTATTGATACGGACACGGATGAATACGTGGGAGGGGTTCGTTTAAATTGCTCCACCTGGATAGGTAAGGATTTTTGGTCGTTGCACGCGGCGGGCTGGCTTGAGGGAGGAACCGAGGATGAAACTTACAGCGGCCTCGGCAGGGTCGGAAGGGATACGGACCGCCACAGGCGTTATGCTGAACTGAATGAGATTTACCTGATTCTGTCCTCGGACAATATTGATCTTACCTCGGGGAAGAAAATTTTTAAAAACGGGCTTTCCACCATCTATTCCCCGGCCAACCGCTACCGTTCCCTGGACCTGAACGACCCCCTGGACCACAAGGATTTGGGCTTGTGGCAGGCCAAACTGGACTATTACGCAGGCGACACCACTTACACGGCAGCCGTATTGCCGGTGTTCCAGCCACTCAAAGTCCCTGATATCGTTTCACCCTGGATGGCCGGGAGTTTTGCCTGGGACGTACCCGATTTTGACCTGAATTTCGGTAAGGGACAACCACCCCCTTTTAATTTTAATATTCCGCCGGGCTCTCTGAGGGAACTTATCGAACTGCTTTACTATTTCTGGGACCTGTTTTTCAATGAACCTGAATTTTCAAATCTGGTTTCCAACAGGACCGTCACTGTTAAGTATGAAATGCCCGGGAGCAGTCCTGAAGATTATGGGTGGTTCGGTCGCGTCAAGACCTCTTCAGGACTATGGGACATGTTTGTTGCCGCCTACCACGGACCCGGCTTTTACCCGGTTATCAAGGTGAAGGACCGGAGAAACGCGGTTGCGATTATCATGGAGAATCCCAGTGTCTTCAATTTTGCTGCCGGGTTTTCAACGACCTGGAAGGATTTTGAGATACACGGCGAAGTCCTTTACAACCATACCGATCACCACAGGGATGATAATTATATCAATTATGTGGGCGGTGTGACCTATACGGACAGGGATTTTGCCCGGAAGCTCCACTTAGACAGGATTGACCTGACATTAGAATATGCGGGAGAGGTGATCACCTCGGACCAGGATTGCAAGGGATATATTATCAACTCGCGCTACGCCCGGATCGGACGGGATGATGTTTTTGCCAGCGCCCGGATTGGTGTGAATGATGATATAACCCTCCATTATTTGACGGACATTGTCTTTTGGAACAGGTCCCGGTTCCACCGGGTCGGCGCTTCCTATCGTATCCGGCCCGGCCTGGTCCTGGGTTTAGATTTTGAGTTTTTCGACGGTGACAGGCTGAGCTATTTCGGTCGCTGGCGCAACAATGACAGGATTATTACAACACTGAAATGGAGTTTTTAGAAAGGCGTTGGAACCTCAGTAAAAAAAAGTTATTGTCCGGTGATATGGCTTTTCTCTGAAGGCGTCATCCTGTCCCAGGTTCCATAGTATCCAGTCAATCTCAAATGCCCTCAATGCTTTTCCCGTACACTCCAGTTCCTGCCGGATCAGTTCAACCGCCCAGATGGTGTTGCCCCTGATCTCAACCTCCTCAAGACTTCCGGGTTCAAGTAAAACCCGCTGATCGACCTTTTTTGCCAGTGACTCTTCGTAGACCATGATTCCTAAGTGTCTCAAGACCTGCGGCAGTTTGTAATCTGCAAAGGAAGTCAACCTGTCCATATCCCCAAAACTACCCCATCTTTTGTCATTGAATGCGCCATGCAGATCGGCGGCAAATATCTGGGCCCGCTTATAGAAAAAAACCTTGTGTCCCCGGTATGTTGAAATATCCCTGAACGATGAGAATTTTTCAGCCAAAAGCCGGACCAGTTTTGTGCCCGATTTGCCGGCAGCCTCCACTAATTTGCAGGCATTCCCGTCATATTCCTTATTCAGTACCTGTCCCAGTTCATTGAGAATTTGAACACGGAGCTTCATGAGTTGCAATTCCCCTTGCCCACCTAAAATCTTCTTTAACTCACCTGAAGAAAGATTGGCAAGATAGGCGGAACTGGTAACGGGAATCCCGGAATAAAAAGCATTTTTTAGAGAGGCTGCCATGGCATAGTAGCCGGAAATTTTTTTTGATTCGTATTCGATTTCCCATTTGGCCTTTCCTTGTGGTGGCCAGAAGCAGAAGTTGAGGCTGTCCAGGACCAGGAGGTAGGAGACCGTTTTTTCAGTCCCATCACAAAAATGATAGAGTGGGTCCCATGGCGGGACTTTAATTTTATCCTCAAGCAATTTTCGCGCAAACCGGGTTAATCCCTTTTTGTCGATCCAAACCAGGCGGTTTTTGTCTGCGATATATTTAGCTGTTTCAAGAACTTCGAGCATTTCCCGGTAGGTTTTGGTCTTTCTAAATTTATGGCTTTAGTGTCAATCTTAAGTCCCGTGGTATATTATAAATGACAACCTCGTAAAAAGCTACATTCCCCTTGACTTATTGGCCATATCGTAACACTTTAACCCATGCCATCGGAAAGGAGTAAATCAAGTTTGCCAAAACAGAAGATCAGCCAAAAACAATCTGGATATGTGTGGGTGGAAACGAACCAGGAACTGCGCCGGATAGCGGTCAGCCTTGAAAAGGAACCGGTCATCGGAGTGGATCTTGAGGCGGATTCCATGTTTCATTATAAGGAAAGGGTTTGTCTTCTGCAGATCTCCACACCCTCTCAGAATATTCTGGTGGACCCTATAGGGTTAAAAGATATTGCACCCCTGAAGCCGATATTTGCTGATCCCCATGTCAGAAAGGTAATCCATGGTTCCGACTATGATATCCGTTCCCTTAAAAGGGATTTTGGTATAGAGGTGCGTTCACTCTTTGATACCCATATCTCTGCCAGGTTTCTTGGATACAGAGAGACCGGGCTTGCAAGCCTTCTGAAAGACAAGTTCGGGCTCAACATTGAGAAGAAGTACCAGAAAAAGGACTGGTCCAAAAGACCACTGCCAACCGGTATGCTTGACTATGCGGTCCAGGATGCCTCCTGTCTTCTTCCGCTTGCCGGAATTCTCGAAAAAGAATTGCGGGCCAAAAATCGAATTTTCTGGGTTGAGGAAGAATGTGAGATTCAGAGCAAGGTAATTCCGGCGACCATTGATAAGAAACCCCTATTTTTAAAATTCAAGGGGGCAGGGAGGCTTGATTCCCGCAGCCTGGCGGTCCTGGAAGCGATCCTGCAATTTCGGAACAAGGTGGCCAGACGCCGGGACCTTCCTCCTTTCAAGGTCCTGGCAAATGGACCAATTATGGGGATCGTCACCAAACGGCCGATGACTGAAGCTGATATCAAGGAAATAAGGGGCTTAAGTACCAGACAGGTCAAGGCCCTTGGGCCTTCGCTTCTAAAGAAAATGGGCGAGGCTCTGGATCTCCCTCGGGAGGAACTCCCCGTCTATCCAAAAAAGTCCGGTAGGCGTATTAGCCTCAAGGCGGCTGAAAGGACAAAAGCCCTTAAAAGATGGCGTGAAAAGCGGGCCGGTGAGATGGTCCTTGAGCCCGGTCTTGTCTGTTCAAATGCCCAGATACAGTCGCTGGCCCATGCACGCCCGGTGAAAACAGAGGATTTGGCAGAGATCGATGGGTTGAGAAACTGGCAACGCCAGGTCTTTGGCAGCGAGATTTGCGAACTTCTCAAGAAAACCGGGTGACCTTAATGTAAGACCTGTTTTTTTTGCTTGACATGTGAATTTTGTTCAATTTAATATCTTTATGCTTCAAAATTTTCCGAACGATTAAATTTTAGTTGTTTCGCGGGTCTAATGCGGCTTCAAGGATTGTTTCCTTTGTCAGAGCGGTGACCTGAGTTTTGTAAGCATGAAACTTTTTGAAAGGAGGTCAGCGACATGGCACAGGGAACAGTCAAGTGGTTCAGTGATCAGAAGGGATTCGGCTTTATAGAACAGGAAGACGGCGGTGATGTATTTGTTCATTATTCCGCAATTGAATCTTCAGGCTTCAAGAGTCTTGAAGAAGGCGACCGGGTGAGCTTTGACGTGGAGCAGGGCACAAAGGGTCCTGCTGCCAAGAACGTCCAAAAAATTTAGTTTACAGGAATACGTTTTCAACAAAGGGCGTCTCGATAAGGTATGACGAGGTGCCCTTTTTTCGTTTTGTAACTGTCTTTTTCTGTCACATTTATCAATCATTTGACAAAGGACTGGTTATTTTGGCATGATTGTGAGTGGATTTTCCCTGAATCCGTTATATTGAGCGGGATGGTACCTGCTCAATGTTTGGGGGAACTCGAATTTATGCGGTCATCTCTTGAATAACGATCGGCACACCCGGCCATTATGGACTCAAGCCGCTACTTATTGAGCTATTACGAGGGATGTTGTAAGTTCTCAATAAATTCGGGGGCTCCGCCCGTGAAGCAGGCTTGCCTGTCGGGGCGAACTTTACCCCGTGAAACCTGTTTTTTTGTTTAACCGGGGCTTAGATTTATCCGCCTCCGGAGGGTTTCGCTATCGGGGCCTCTGGCATGGCTTTAACCCGAACTTTTTGGGGAGTTACGGGATGTTTTATATAATTATGTGAACGCATATCTTTTTCGCTTTTGGCCTGATAATTGTGGATTGTTCAATAAACCGGAAACGGGAATGAAAAAAGGCATCTCCTCGACTTCACCATATGATTGGGGGAAAATGAAAAGGAGAGACTTTCTGAAAACCGTGGCAGCGGGCATCATTGGAGGGGGTTTGACCCCTGCCGGGGCACTGGCGGAGGTCTCCAAAATTTCTTTCCCCACTTTTCCGGAAAACTGTGATGATTACGTCAGAGATTACCTCCAAAAGATAAAATATTTTGATAAGCCTCACAAGGGTGACGTCTACCTGGACCGTAAAAGATACGCACTCCTTGGATCCTCGGTAAAACGTTTCAAGCGTCTCCAGAAGACCGTGGGCTATGCCAATTTTCACCTGCTAAATTTTGATAACGCCATCAGATTCAGCCGCGATTATTCCCGGGTGGGCTCGTTTACCAAAGCCGAATTGTATTTCCTGGAAATGATTTTCTATGATGACCCCTCCCTTTACGGTTTTTTTGGCGAAAAACCTGTGAAGAACCTCACTGCCCGTATTCAAAAACGCGATGTGGTAAAAGTGAGGCATACCGGAAATTACCTCTACAAGGGATATCCCCTTGAGACCTACAAAATGATCAAACGCGACGTGGGCAATCGGGTCATATTGACGTCCGGGGTACGAAGTGTCATAAAGCAGTTCCTGCTCTTTCTGAACAAGGCCTACAATAACAAGGGAAATCTCTCCCTGGCATCTCGCTCGCTTGCGCCTCCCGGCTATTCGTTCCATGGCGTGAGTGACTTTGACGTGGGGCAGGTCGGCTTTGGGGTCGCGAATTTCACGGAACGCTTCGTCTCTACAACCGTATATCGGAAGCTCAGAGACAGCGGTTATCTCAAACTACGTTACCCGAGGGAAAATATATTAGGGGTGCGCTTCGAACCCTGGCATATAAAGGTGAATTCATAGGCATGAAGAAAATTATTGCAGGGATCATCATTTGTCTTTTTTTAGTTGCGGAAGCAGTTTCTGCAAAAGGCAATCTTGACTTTACTCTCCACAAGTTGGAATCGGGCCTGCCTGGCAATACTCTGGTCGTGATCGGCGGAATACAGGGCGATGAGCCGGGCGGCTTCAACGCCGCATCCCTGCTCGTGACACACTACAGGATTCTAAAGGGAAGCGTCTGGGTCGTGCCGAACCTGAACTTTATCAGCATCATCAGAAGATCGCGGGGAGTTTACGGGGACCTTAACCGTAAGTTTGCTACTATAAAAAGCACTGATCCGGAACTCAAGACCATCGAAAAAATCAAGGCCATTATCTTAGATGACCGGGCGGACGTCATCCTTAACCTTCATGACGGAAGCGGTTTTTACCGGCCGACCCATATAGACTGGGCCCGCAATCCCAGTCGGTGGGGACAGAGTTTAATCATTGACCAGGAGCGGATCGAGGCGGATAAGTTCGGAAACCTAGGCGAGATCGCGAGGAAGATCGTGGCAGACGTCAACCACCATCTCTACGCCGGGGAACACGCGTTCCATGTCAAGGACACCAAAACCTGTCTTGGCAATATCGAGATGTCAAAGACGCTTACCTATTTTGCGATCCGCAACGCAAAGCCCGCGTTTGGCGTGGAGGCAAGCAAGAAGTTTCCGACCCACAAGCGGGCATATTATCATCTTAGGGCCTTGGAATACTACATGAAGCTTATGGGGATAGAGTACCAAAGAAACTTCGATCTATCCGCAAAAGAGATCAGGAATGCTATTCGCGGTAATTCAAAGCTCGCATTCTACGACAAAAGGATCTTTTTGGATGTGGGAAACGCAAGAAAACGATTAGGCTACATCCCGCTAAAGCTTAACTCTCGAATTGAATTTACGCCGAGCAATCCCCTGATTACCATAGTAGGCAACGAAAAGTGCTACCGGGTCTACCATGGCAACCGTAGTCTCACACGTATCCATCCCGAGTACTTTGAATATGACTCCAGCATCCGTGGCATTACAATGCAAATTGACGGTCATGAAAAGGATGTTGATTTCGGCGAAATGGTGGAGGTGGACGAGTCGTTTTCAGTTCTGCCCGAAAAAGGGTATCGGGTTAACGTAATAGGGTTTACAAGACCGGGTATTTCCAACGAAGCAGGGATGTCCATTTGCAGAAAGGATATCCCGAAACGCTTTTCAGTTGACAGGACAGGGCAAATTTACCGGGTCGAAATCTACAGGGAAAAGAAATTCTCCGGCATGGTACTGGTAAACTTCGGTGTCAGGCCCAAAAACCTCTTAGCATCCAATCCCCTGATGCCGTCCCTGCCCCGCCATTATGGAATAACGCCGCTACTTACTGAGGTATTACAATCGAGATGAAATTGTCTTACTATTCATTCTTCCACTCAGGTTTTCTCTTTTCCAAAAAGGCCTTCAGACCTTCCTGGGCATCCGTAGTTTGCATGAGCTCGTTCAGATAAATATCTTCAATGACCTTCAGGGATGGCTCAAAATCATCCATCAAACCGGCCGAAACAGCCTTTTTTGTCTTCCTCAACACTTCCGCGCTCAGCCTGAGATAAGGCTTCACGAATTTGGCGGTAGCTTCCTCAAGTTCTTCCTCGGGAACCACCTGGTTTACGAGTCCCATGGCCCTGGCCTCTTCGGCTGAAATGATCTTTCCGGAAAGGATCAATTCCATGGCGGCCTTGCGGCCCATGATACGGGGCATGATCTGTGCGGCTATAGGAGGAAAGACACCAACCTGGATCTCAGGTTGTCCGTATTTTGCGCCCTGCGAACTCACAACAAGATCGCAGAAAACGGCTAATTCGCATCCACCCCCCAGACAGGAGCCATAAACCGACGCGACAGTAGGGATGCCAAGGGAATCCATGAGGCGAAATATGCGGTGGAACGCCCCGATCATTTTGGGGGCCAGATCTCCCATATGCTCTCCCACGTCAACCCCGGCGGAAAAGCATTTGCCTTTGGCATTAAAGAGCACCACCTTGAGGTCCTTCTCGCCCTGCCATTCATTTAACTGATCATTGATCTCTTCCATCATGGCGATGTTCAGGATATTTACCGGGGGCCTGTCCAATGTAATTGTTCCAAGGCCTTCCTTAACCTCGGTCTCAATATTTTGGTAACTCATGATGTACTCCTTTCGTGAAATTGTATTGTTGGAGCCATGGAGTGAAGAGTTTTAGAAGAGATAATTTGCATTCGGAAGACACTTCAAATTATCCATTACTCCGGTACTCCATCATTCCACATGGATGAAAAAAAACCAGTTGTCCTTGAACCCACAGCTAATGGGTAGAATCTCTGATATGATCAACAAAAAAGGCAGGCAGGCCTGCTTTGCAGCCCCACCTGCCGTATGGATAATACATATCTTAATGAACCGACTATTCCTGTGGCTTGCCGAGCACTTCCGCGTACATATCGTAATCCCAGGTCTTGCATTCGGCGATGTTCTGGCGGAACTTGAGGAAGTCGACCACATCTTTTCCTGTGATCTTCTTCGTATTGAATGCCCCAAAGCCCAGGAATGCCTCACCGCTCATATTGGCGGCCAGCCAGTGCCTGTTATAGTTCTTGGAGTAATCCCAGAAAAACTTCTTTTTGGCTCGAACACTGTCAATGGACTTGATAAGGCATCCGGGGAAGAGGTTTGCAAAGGTCCAGACAATCTTGTCCACTTCCTTGTCCAACAACTCGAAATCCGCGTTGGCCTGATGCTCCTTGACAAAGCCCCTGGCCTCTTTACCCTCTGCACCCGTCTTGAACTCGCCATAGACAATCTCGCCGTCCGCAACGTACTTGTCTGTGATAATCATGGGGTTTCGGACCCATTTGTCGTCCACTTTCAGGACAGGGACGCACTTGCTGATAAGGGTCTTGGCCTTCATTTTATAGGCGGACCACATCTCGCAGGACACGCAGTTCCACATCGCATCTTCAATCCCTAAAAACCAGGGAAGAAAGTCGGATGAACCGCCGTCAGGCGCGGAACCGTGTCTGGGACCGGCCTGTCCAAAAATGGCCAGGTCCGACGCAATGGCGATATCGCACGCCATGCCGATCTCCTGTCCGCCGGCCACTCTCATTCCATTCACCCTGCAGATCACCGGCTTTTTGCACGCGAGGATGGCATCCACCATGTGGTTGAACAGCTCCATATACTGGCCGTATTCATCGCATCTCATGCTGTAGAATTCGCTGTATTCCTTGGTATTGCCTCCGGTACAGAAGGAATAGGGCCCGGTGCCCGTAAAAACAACCGCCACAACACTCCTGTCCAGGGAGGCGTTTTCAAAACCCGCGATCACGCCCTTGACCATTTCCGTGGTGTAGGAGTTATACTGTTTGGGATTGTTCAGGCGAATCCAGGACACATAAAGCCCGTCCACCACATTGCCTTTCGGGTCTGTCAGTGGACGCTTTTCATGAACAACACAGGGAGCGTCCGCGTCCGCACCCCAGTGAACATCGGTGTGTAACAGATGGTCTTTCATTTCGTTATCTCTCGGCATCCATTCTAAGGCCATAATTTTTTCCTCCTCTGAATTTGGTATAATTTTGATTTGTTGATCAATTAAATTATTTAAGTCATTACTTATGTTGCAATTTTCTCAATAGAGAATTTCCTGCTAAAATTATGCCAAAGGATGGCTTTTGGCTATCCTGCTGAATTTATTAGCATGTTCACATTGCTGACAATGAATACAATGAAAGAACTTTTCAATTATGAAAGATGTTTTCAACAAGAGGAATTTTTGAACCAGGAAAGTGCATATTAGAAAATGGCGACACCGGCTTTATGCCAGGATTTATCCACTCATGCCTGCGGGTAACCCCATTGGAACACAGTCTTTAATTTTAAGCCTTCAGCAACAGTAATGGCAGGGATATAAAACCATCACGCCCGAATATCGTACTTCTGTATCTTTTTTCTTAAAGTGGGCCGTGATATCTTTAATAATTCGCACGCATTACCCTTTTGGCCACCCACCCTTTGCAATGCCTTTGTGATATGTTCTTTTTCCAGTTCCTCTAAAGATTTGAAGTGGGTCTCTTCCAAAGTAGGATGGTTTTCAACCTCTACCTCGCTGATAATTGATATATGCTCTTCCATGATGACTTCCTCTACGGACAGAACTACTGCTCTCATTAATACATTCTCAAGCTCCCGTACATTGCCCGGCCACTCATATCGCAAGATTTTGTCCAAGGCCCGTGGGGAGATCTGCCGTGGCTTCTTATGAAGCTCTTTACTGGTTTTGTGGAGAAAGAAGTCTACAAGCAAAGGTATGTCCGATTTTCGCTCTCGAAGCGGCGGGACTGTTATGGTAATCACCTTCAGCCTAAAAAAGAGGTCCTCCCGGAATGTCCCATCCCTAACCATTTTGATTAAATCCTTGTTGGTTGCAGCTATAATCCTTGTATCTGATTTTATGGTCTTTTCACCACCCACTCTTTCAAACTCTTTTTCTTGTAAGAACCTCAGAATTTTCGCCTGGGTCTCGAAAGGAAGTTCACTGATCTCATCAAGGAAAATTGTGCCGTTTCTTGCAAGTTCGAATTTTCC
>DAOUXC010000080.1 GCA_030666795.1 Desulfobacteraceae bacterium | reverse complement strand
CTCCGGTAGTTTTGGCCTTGCCGCCCCCGCTCAAAGTCCGGGATCTTCGACTTGCCCTCGAAGTTTTCGCTCGGTCTCGCGACGAAGCCATTCTCGGACAGCCTCCTAGGCCACGGAGCGCTCAAAATCCTCACCGACATAGATATCAAAATGCCCAATGACTGATGACAAAAATTTATCTTCCCTTCAACCGGACATAATCCGCAATAAATTAGGCCAATCTATATTTGCCCCAAACATTGTTTTTCACGAAACCGTTGATTCCACCAGCACCCTTTTAAAGGATCTGGCCGCTCGCGGCGCGGCCGAGGGTACCATTGTAATAGCCGAGGAACAAACCGGGGGCAGGGGAAGGATGGGAAGGGCCTGGCTTTCGCCGGGGCACTCGAACCTGTATTTGTCTCTCTTATTGAGACCTTCCGTGCGGCCGGACCAGGTCTTTGTTTTGACCATGGTCATGGCCCTCGCGACCATAGACGGGGTGGGGGCAGTGAGCGGTTTGGGGCCGATGATCAAATGGCCCAATGATCTTTACGCGGGCGGAAGGAAACTGGGGGGGATTCTTACGGAGCTTTCCGTTAAAGACAGGGCCGTGGAATACGTTATTTTGGGGCTTGGACTGAACGTGAACTGGAATCCGGGAGAGGAGCGAGGAGTCATCTATCCCACTACGAGCGTTTTGAAGGAGACGGGTCATAAGATTTCAAGAAATGGTTTGTTGGTCGAAATTTTGATATCATTTGAGGATTATTACGGTCGTGTTTTGGCCGGAAGTATTGCTGAGATTTACGATAAATGGAACGAACGGTCCATGCTTTTTGGAAAGCCGGTGGAGATCAAAACCACGGATGGCAGTTTGTTCGGAAGGGCACTCAGGATTGACCGTAAAGGGGCCCTGGTCATTGAAGACGATAATGGCAAGGAACGGACTATTCTAAGCGGTGATGTATCTGTGAAGTTTTAAAATCGGGATCATCTCCAAATTAGTTGATTGATGATCAGAACTTAAGGAGTTCAGGGGTCAAGTGAAAGACCTAATAATTACGATAATATGAACATAGCCCAACATTATATTATGTCAAGGCTATATATTGCCTATAGATGAAATATAAAGCAGTTTAGTTAAAGTAAAGAAGATCATTTTTTGAGCTTTTTATCTAAGACTGGTGTGCTTAAGGTAAAAAGGGATAATTAGTGTTTTACTTAAATATTCATTATTTGCGGATAAAAAGGTTAAAAAAACAAACACTTGAATCCCTGGCCCAGACCGGTTAACCTTACTGGATTGTCAATAAGCTGTCAGCATTGTGAAGCTTGGCCTACAATTTAAGTGATCACAGAGTCGCGACAGGGCGGGCCTTGAACCCTAGAATCCTTGGCCACTTTCTCCCAACTAATTGGGAGAAGAACCTAAAATCGTGAAGCGATTTTATAATATAATAGGGAATCAATAGAAAATGAAGGTGCTGGTTACGGGAAGGCTCCCGGACGAGGTCATGGCCGTTATTAAGGAAGAACACCATGTGGAGGCCCATGGGGAGGACAGGCCTATTAAGAGGCAACGGCTGCTTGATCTGATCGGCGACAAGGAAGGTCTTCTCTGCATGATCACGGACAGGATTGACGTGGAGGTATTGGACAGGGCTTTGAATCTGAAAATGGTTGCTAATCTTGCGGTGGGATACGACAATCTTGACGTTGCTGCCGCCACCGTTAGGGGCATACCGGTTTCCAACACGCCGGGCGTGCTTACGGATGCCACGGCAGACATAACCTTTGCCTTGATCCTTGCAACGGCAAGAAGGGTGGTGGAAGGTGACCGGAGAACCCGGGCAGGCGAATTTCGTTTCTGGGCCCCGCTCCATTTTTTGGGCCGGGAGGTATCGGGTAAGACCCTGGGAATAATAGGGCTTGGCCGTATCGGGAGGGCAGTGGCCAGGAGGGCAAAGGGGTTTGACATGCGGGTACTCTATCACAGCAGGCGGCGACTCGAAGTCTTCGAAGAAAACGAGCTGGGCGTCAGTTACGCGGATTTCAACGGCCTGCTTGAGGAATCAGATTTCGTATCATTGCATGTGCCCCTGACAGATGGGACACATCATCTCATGGGCCTTCGTGAACTTAAGACCATGAAACCCTCGGCATATTTAATAAACACGTCAAGAGGGCCGGTGGTGGATGAGGCGGCACTTGTTGAGGTAATCAGGGAAGGGAAGATCAGGGGGGCGGGATTGGATGTGTATGAAAATGAACCCGTCCTTACGCCCGGGCTGACAGAGCTAAAAAATGTGGTTCTGCTTCCGCATGTGGGGAGCGGCACGATTGAGACCAGGACAAGGATGAGTCTGAAGGCCGCCGAGAATCTTTTAACGGGCCTTCAGGGAAAAAGGCCCCCGGATTGCCTTAACCCGGAAATTTTTTCGTAATCGTTAAATGTTGGTAACATCTTAGCAATGTGAAAAATCGAGTAAAATGACAACTTCACTGAAAGGTGAGGTCTTTTTATAGAACGAGGAGAAAAATGATGGCAACAATCCAGCCAAAGGGTGAAAAGCTCCGCCAGGCAGTAAAGTGGATTTCCGCGATACGCCGGGAGGACGAAACTCGGCCCATCCCCGAGCTAATCCGGGAGGCCTCAAACCAGCTAAATCTGTCTCCAAAGGAAGAGGAGTTTCTGAGGTCCTTTTACGCAGAAGATTAAGGGTGGTAGTTCAGAATGAGACGGAAGATTAGTATGTTCAAATATTGACTACGTCTTCTTCTTTCATGTATTTGAGGATGTGTCTTGTAATGCGAAGAAAAAAATAGAAAATTGTCATCAGAAAGGAGGTGCCGACTAATACGGGAACCCAGAAACCGGCCTGATGCGCATGGTCGACGCCGATCCAGACGGAGACAAGAGACAGAAAGCCTATATAAGCGGATATCAGGCCTAACCCTATAATTAAAGACCAAAGGCATATTTTTTTAAAAGAGAACGGTTCCCCCGAGATCATTTTTTCATGTTCTCCAGTTCCTGGCTGAGAAAATCGATTTGGTTTCTCAAATCGCGATCGGTCTTCATTTTGTGCTCTATCAGTTCGGAAGCATAGAGCACGGTGGAATGGCTACGGTTTATGCTGCCGGCGATTTTTTCGAGGGTTTCATTTGTATGGCTTCGACATAGATAGGAATAGATGTTTCGAGGGTAAGAATAAACTTTTTTTCTCGATTTTGACCGTAGCATGTGAGAGTCAACTTTATAATAGCTGCACACGAGCTTGCTTATGTCTTTTGAGGTGATGGAGGACTCGCCCGAGACGAGGCAGTGGATAACATCCCTTGCCAGATCAGGGTCAATCTTGGCCTTAAGGAGTTGTGACTTTGCACTGAGATAGTTGAGCGCGCTTTCCATCTGGCGGACATCCCTATTTAGCCGGGTCGCGAGAAGATGGATGATTTCGCCGGATAGCCTCATATTGCGCTCGGATGCCTTCTTATTAAGGATCTTGACCCGTGTGTCATAATCGGGATTTTCAATGGTGGTCACCAGACCGGAGGTCAGCCGGGAGGACAACTCCTTGGACATATGGGGCAGGTCCTTGGGGGGGAGCGCGCTGGTGAACACGATTTTCTTGTTCTCACTTGTCAGGGCATCAAGTGTATATCCCAGCTCCATCTGGGTTTTCTGTTTACCACTCAAGAAATGGATTTCGTCAAGAAGGAGCACATCGCAACACCGGCGATATTTGTCCTTAAAGGCTTCGATGCGGTTTTTTTTGAGGGAAGAGATCATCTCGTTGGTAAACTGCTCGGCCGTTATGTAATGGACACGGCTTTGTGGGTTTTCTTCAAGAACGGCCTGGCCCGTTGCCTGGGAAAGGTGCGTTTTCCCCAAACCCGTTTTTGCGAGCATAAGGAGGGTGTTATAGTCCCACTGGTCGGTCCTGGCCAGGGCTTTGGAGGCCGAGTAGGCAAACTCATTGGATCTGCCGACAATAAAGCGGTCAAAGGTGAATTCCTGGTTAAAACAGATGCTTGATCGGCCCTGGCCGGCATGAAGATTAGGGAGCGTCAACTGGGCGGGTTCCGGGATTTTATGGGAACCCGGGCTTTTTCTTTTCGAGGGCTGGACTTTAAAAACCACATTAAGATCGCCCGCACCCGCCTTATTAAGGGTGTCTTTGATAAGATTCAGGTAGTTCTCCATTACCCAGTTACGGGCGAACCTGTTTGGGCAGCCGAGCACGAGGTTTTTTTCGTCTTTCCCTAAGAAAGAGATGGGGTCAATCCACAGGGAAAAGCTGTTTTTTGGAAGAGAAGAGCTGATGCGGCCCTTTATCTCCTTCCAGATGGGTAACATTGTCATGCTCCGTATACGTTAAATAGGGTGAATATTCAGATGTGATAAGTTTGGTTGTAGGGTGACTAAAAAATCATTTCAAGGTAGCAGTAAAGATACTGGCCGATTTCTACTTGATTGGGAAGGGATCTGTCAAAGGTTGTGGCCGGAAGCAAGCATTTAGGGCGAGGCATGTTGTTGACATGTGGTAACCTATCTCATTCACAAGAAAAATTTTTTGGGGGTTGATAACTTACCGAGAAAAAAAGGGAAATTTAAAAAGTAGATTTGATTATAAATTCAGTCAGTTATTAGAAAAAGCGGATTTGTGCAACAATTTTTCCACAATTGAAATCTGCTGTTTTCTTTGTTTTTCTCCGCTTTTTGGCGAAATTCATTTTTTTATAGTTAATTTTTTTGGTTTTTTGCCTTGCAGTGAACACTCTCAATTTTAAGGCGAGATTCTTGCATCGGGTATAACTGTTTGTTATGTTTGCATGTTTATTGACGCATAATTATTATGAGGGTTTTTCGGCGAGATTTACCGAAGAAAAAATGCGGGAATAATTTTTTATTTTCAAGAAATTTGGGGAAAATGAGTAGATGAGAAGAAAAAAAATTGCATTATTGGCCGGTGGGTGGTCGGGAGAAAGGGAGGTCTCTTTGAAGAGCGGGAGGGCGGTTTATTCGGCCCTTGATAAGGGGAAATACGAGGTGACCACGTATGATCCACGGGATGATCTTCAGGCATTGATGGATGCTAAGGAGGAGATTGATCTTGCCGTGATCCTTTTGCATGGGAGATTGGGTGAGGATGGCCGCATTCAAGGGCTGCTGGATGTCTTGAAAATCCCTTTTTTGGGCTCGGGCGTTTTGTCCAGCGCCATGGCAATGAACAAGAATGTTGCAAAGAAAATCTACAAAGGTGCGGACCTCACGGTCGCAAAAGATGTGATACTTAAACCGGATGATGATTTGTCTGTCAAAGGGATCTCGGCGACATTGGGCCCTTACACATTTGTGAAGCCCGTGGCCGAAGGGTCCAGTCTCGGCGCTTCTTTGTGCCGTGGCAATGAAGAGCTTGATTTTGGAATTAAACAGGCTTTTAAACACGACCGGGAGGTCATGGTCGAGGAATATATCGAGGGCAGGGAAGTGACCTGCTGTGTTTTGGGCAACATGGCGCTTGAGACGTTGCCCCTGATAGAGATTGCGCCCAAAGCCGGGTATCGCTTTTTTGACTACAAAGCAAAATATACGTCCGGTGCAACCGAGGAAATATGCCCGGCACGTCTTTCCGGGCACCTTTCTGAAGGGGTTCGGGCCTGTGCGAAAAGGGCACACCTGGCCCTAAGGTGCAGTGTGTGGAGCAGGAGCGATATGATCATCAGGGATGAAGACATCTACTTGTTGGAGACAAATACCATACCGGGTATGACGGAGAACAGTCTTTTCCCTCTGGCAGCAAAGGCCGCGGGGCTTTCCCTTTCCGCATTGCTGGATAAAATGATTGATCTGTCTTTAACAGATTCTCGGTAACTGCTCGCCGGTCAACGTTGAAAGGATGCGGGTCCCCCCGACCCTCGTTTTGAGCAGGACCCTTCCGGGATTTTTGCCCGTAATCTCACCTATAATCACGGAATTTTTTCCATACGGATGTTTTTTCATGGTACGGAGAACCATATCGGCATGTTCCGCGGGAACAAGGACCAGGCATTTGCCCTCGTTGGCAACATAGAGGGGATCAAGACCTAAGATCTCGGAGGCAGAGAGCACGGGTTTTGAAATGGGAAGGGTATTTTCAAAGACATTGATTCCGACACCGGAATGACTGGAAATTTCGTTCAGGGCCGTAGCCACGCCACCCCGTGTAGGATCTCGAAGGACATGGATTTCAGGTCTGACTTTCAGGATGGAAGAAACGAGGGAATTTAGGGGAGAGCTGTCACTGATAAGTTCGGTTTTAAAGCGGAGACCTTCCCGCTGGGTAAGAATGGCAATCCCGTGGTCCCCGATATGGCCGTTGATAATCAGCACATCTCCGGGTTTGGCATTGTGGCTGCTGACGTCTACGCCATCGGGGATCAATCCTATGCCCGTAGTATTGATGAAGATCTTGTCCATATGGCCTTTTGGGACGACCTTTGTATCACCGGCAACGATAATTACGCCCGCCTCTTGCGACGCCTCGGCCACGGCATCAATGATTCTTGCAAGATCTTCCATTGAAAGCCCCTCCTCGAGGATGAGCCCCAGGGTGAGGTAGAGGGGGTGTGCACCCTGCATGGAAAGATCGTTTACCGTACCGTGAACAGCGAGACTTCCGATGTTGCCTCCGGGAAAAAAGATCGGATCCACCACGTAAGAGTCCGTGGTCATTGCAAGTTTGCTGCCGGACAGTTTCACAACTGCACTGTCATCGAGTTTTTTTAAAAATTCGTTGTCCAGACGACTTAGAAATATGTCATTCACCAGTTCCTGGGAGGCCTCGCCCCCGCTTCCGTGATCGAGTCTGACTCTTTTTGTATTCATTGCAGTCTCCAATAGCTTTGCCACACGCCTTTGCCGCCCAGCACCCGGTGGGATTTGCCGGCTTGAAATCAAACGAACTCGGGAGGGCTTTATAGGTTAAAATAGTTTTGACCGGGTTCGAGTGTCAAGAACAATTGCCATAAGAGAGGAGCGTATCAGGGTCTCTGCACCCGATTAAGGCAATTCATTTTTTGTAACATAGCTACGATGAAAAACACACAAAAGACTGTATTATCAAAAAGTTGAAGTGTCTAAGCCGGCGGGCTTCTTAGAGGCGGTCTATAAAACCGCCATAGAAATGTGGCCGGGTCTTTGGGGGTTAGAATGAAATTTTAAGGTAATAGCTCAATAAGTAATGAGAGGTGTTAGTCCTTGGCCCAATGTCTTTGTGTGTCTCCGGCAAGGCGGTACCCGAGCCTTTTGAATAGTTTTATAAAAGGAATATAACTGTCTGATATAACAAAGTAAGTTGGATCATTTTCGCAGGATTTGGAAGATGCACCGTTGTCTGTCGAGAGCAATGTTTCACGTGAAACATTCTTTCCCCTTTTAAAAAATACGGGATTGTGCTATCAATTTTCGCAGCTTGCCGGGAAAGGTCTGCCGATCCGTACCCATAATTAAAGCCCTCAAGTCCCGACATGACGGTAACAAGCTCCCGCCCGGGCCGGGCCTTAGTTTCCCATTCCAGGCCGGCTTCCGGCTCGCAGAGTCTAAACTTCAGAAGAGAGTGGTCATGCGGGATGCGGAATTGAATTCATTTTAAATGGGGGAAACGGGAAACCCTTTCATTCTGAGGAGTAAAAAGGCGTAAAGCGATTGAATACTTCTATGGGACAAATCATTTCCATCTCCAACCAGAAAGGCGGCGTGGGTAAGACCACTACTGCCGTTAACCTTTCGTCTTCCCTTGCTGCCGTGGAGAAAACCTGTCTGCTTATCGACTGCGATCCCCAGGGCAATGCTACCACGGGCCTGGGAATCGATCGCTCCGGTCTGGAAAAGGGTGTTTTTGACATGTTGGTGGGGGACGTGTCAGAGAATGAGGTGATCACGGAAACAGCGCTATCGCGGTTACATCTGATCGGGGCCACCAGGGATCTGATTGGTGCGGAGGTTGAGATGGTGGCAATGAAGGACAAAGAGTTCCGGCTGCGGAAAGGCCTTGAAAAGCTTAGAAAAAAATATGACTATGTTTTTATAGCCTGTCCGCCGTCTCTGGGATTCCTCACGGTTAATGCCCTGACTGCCGCCGATTCGGTCCTGGTCCCGCTCCAATGTGAGTATTATGCCTTAGAAGGTTTATCCCAGTTGTTAGAGACCATAAAGGCGGTGAAAGGGGGGCTGAACCCCGGTCTTCGGCTTTGCGGGATCCTTTTTACCATGTATGATAAACGAAATAATCTTTCCCAACAGGTGGCGGATGAGGTTCGAACCCACTTTAAGAACAGTGTTTTCAAGACTGTTATTCCGCGCAATGTGCGCTTAAGCGAGGCCCCGAGCCATGGAAGGCCCATCCTTCTTTATGACATACGCTCCAGTGGAGCCCAGAGTTACTTAGCTTTGGCAAGGGAATTTATTGGAGGAAAATAGGAAGCAATGGCAAAAAGAAAGGCCCTTGGAAAGGGCCTGTCAGCCCTTATACCCGACGCCCATGAACTGGAAAATTCTGAAGATCGATTCTTCCAGTGCCCTGTAGAGGCGATAGAACCTAATCCTTACCAGCCGAGACAGTCCTTTTCATCGAAAGAGCTTGAGGAAATGGTAAACTCTGTCCGGGAAAAGGGAATTATTACGCCGTTACTGGTCAGCAAAACGGAGGCCGGGTATCAGCTTATCGCAGGAGAACGAAGGTGGCGGGCGGCACAAAAAGCAGGCCTCGAGCGTGTGCCCGTGGTTGTACGGGAGGCCACACCCACGGAATCTCTGGAACTGGCGCTCATTGAAAATATTCACAGGAAGGACCTGAATCCAATTGAAGAAGCCCTTGCCTACAGGAAGTTACTGGAGGAGTCCGGAGTTACACAGGACTCATTGGCAAAGAGGTTAGGCCGTGAGCGCTCTTCAATGACCAATCTGTTAAGGCTTCTGAAGCTGCCTGTCTTTATCCAGAAAGACTTGATTGACGGCCGTTTGCACATGGGTCATGCTCGAGCATTGGCCGGGCTCAAGACCCGTGAAGCGCAAAAGGCTCTCAGGGACAAAATAATAGAGAATGGACTTTCGGTGCGCCAGGCCGAGACCCTGGCCAAAACAAAGAAGACTCCAGGGCGTTCAAAAAAGAAAGATCCTGAACTGGATTATTATTTCCAGTCACTGGCAGAAGACCTTAAGCGTTCCCTTGGCACAAAAGTGGACATCAAGAAGGGGAGAAAAGGGGGGCATATTGTAGTTTATTTTTACTCAGATGAAGAGCTGGACAGGCTTCTTGAATTATTGGCCTGATTTTTCCTTCCTGTCCATTTCCGTTCATCTCCTTTGACGAGTCTTTGAATATTGTCCTTGTGCTTGATAACAATGAGGGCTGCCGCAATCACGGCCCCAATGATCAGTGGCGGGGTCTTGCCGAAGAGTGCGAACAGGAGAGGCATGGCCAGTGCCGAGAGCATGGAGGCTAAAGATACGAAATCCCAGATATAGACAACGAGGATAAACAGCATGAGGGCAACAAGACAGGACAAGGGGGACATTGCAAGATAAATACCCAGGGCCGTTCCAACTCCTTTTCCTCCCCGGAATCTCAGAAATACGGAGAATTGATGTCCTGAAAGGGCACTTAGACCAACAACTGAAAGACCAATATTATGGCCCATTCCGGCTTTCGAGGCCACACAGGCAAAGAGAACGACTGGAACAAACCCCTTTAGCATATCAAGGATAAGGGTGAGGATACCCCATTTGATACTGAGTTCCCTTGCCACATTTGTGGCCCCTATATTTCCACTGCCCTTTTGCGTGATGTCGATGTGGGCCACCTTCCTGGCAATAAGTTTGCCAAAGGGAATCGAGCCGAATAAATAGGCGGCAACAGCGAAAATAAAGGTTTGAAACACCATGTGATAGATCTCTTGTTGTTTTTTTAAATGAAGTTCAGCAGTCCTTTTTTGAAAAGATTGACAGGATGGATCGGATTTTTAAATTGCCTAAATATCACTGCTTTATAAACTCTAATAATTAAGGTATAGGTATTTCAAGACGTATGCAACCAAATTCGTGAAAGGACGACGAAGTGAAGTTAATGGTGATGGATGGACAGGGGGGCGGCATCGGCGCAACTATAATCAAGGGGTTAAGGGCATCCGTGGGTAACGATCCGGAAATCCTTGCCCTCGGGACCAACTCGATTGCAACCTCCAGGATGATGAAGGCCGGTGCCAACAAAGGGGGCACCGGTGAAAATGCTATAATACAAACAAGCAAGAGGGTGGACGTGATTGTCGGACCCTTAGCCGTTTTGATGGCCAATTCAATGATGGGGGAGGTTACGCCGGGAATGGCCGTTGCCGTGAGTTCCAGCGAGGCAAAAAAGATCCTGATACCCCTGACCCAGGAGAAGGTCCGTATCGCAGGTGTCTCTGGAGAACCATTGCCACATCTTGTGGGTCAGGTTGTAGAAATGATAAAGGAGATTTATCAAGATGTGTGAATCAAACGTCTATATCCTGAAGAACGGAAGGGAAGAACTGGTACTTGAGGGCGTGGATGTCTTAGAGAATCAGGAAGGGCAGGTCAAATTGGTCAGTATGTTCGGGGAAGAAGAGAAAATAAAGGCAAGAGTGAAAAACCTGTCCCTCGTGGATCACAAGATTATCCTGGAACCTGTTTAGTATTTTTGCAATGCCCGGTTGGTTTTTACATTATTATCATTAATACGGTACTTCAATGATTTATAACTTACCTGATATCCGGAGGTGGTCGAAATGACACTTGAAGATTTTTCGAAAAAAATCCAATTGCTTGGGCATGACGGGTTTCGCGTTGATGCCGTGAAGACGATATATTTCGATCCTTACGAGATTACGGGCGGACCAAAGGCCGATCTTATTTGCATTTCCCATGAACACTTTGATCATTGTTCGCCTGAAGATGTCGCAAGGATTCAAGGTCCCGACACGGTTATCGTTACGGAAAAGGATTCAGCCAAAAAACTGACGGGCGATGTAAGGGTCTTGAAACCCGGGGATCTCCTTGCATTGGATGATATCAAGGTGCGGGCGGTTCCTTCTTACAATATCGATAAGGCATTTCACCCCAAGGCAAATAACTGGCTGGGGTTTGTGGTAGAAATAGAAGGATTCAAGGTTTATCACGCGGGGGATTGCGATTTTATTCCCGAGATGAAGGATCTTGAAGTGGATATTGCGTTTCTGCCGGTATCCGGCACCTATGTCATGACGGCGGAACAGGCCGTCGAGGCCGCCCTGGCGATCAATCCCAAACTGGCCATCCCCATGCATTACGGTGCCATTGTCGGCGATGAGCAGGATGCCGTGAGATTTAAGAAGGCCCTCGAAGGAAAGATCGGGGTGGTTGTTTTACAAAAGTTGAATTGAGGTTGAGTTCCGATCCCAAAGCCCCGGGTGCTTCAGGATCTTCTTGATCACATCCTCGTCTTCTATCAAAGATTTATTTGTAATTTGGT
>DAOUXC010000361.1 GCA_030666795.1 Desulfobacteraceae bacterium | reverse complement strand
TTTTCGACAGTGACCAGGAACCTGACCTCTTGAGGCACCTTATCAAAACCTACACCTATGAACCGGGGGTGCGTGAACTGGAGAGGGTTATCCGCAGGCTTTTCTTGAGGATTTTGCGAAAAGAAATCTTAGCCAAGCAAAAACAATCTGTACGGATCACACGGGAAAAGATCAAACAATACCTTGAATCACCGGTGCAGCCCCGGCAGATCAATGACGAAAGCCGCGTGGGAGAAATATTGGCATTAGGGGTCAATGTGGAACGGGGAGTGGGGTCTATAATTCCGATTCAGGCAACCCGACTCAGACTCAGGGGCCAAAGCGAAAATCGCCGGGAAGGTTATCTGAGCATGGTCCATGCCACGGGCAATATTCAAAAAATCATGGACGAAAGCCGAAAAGTGGCCACAACCGGGATTCTACATTGTGCCGACGACCTTGGAATAGATCTCGACCAGGTAGAATCACCCATTCATCTGCATTTTACCGGGGCCTCCACCCCGAAGGACGGTCCGTCTGCGGGCGGCGCAATAGGGATTGCCCTGGCTTCGGCCCTCTCGGACCGCGCCATTCGAAGGGATGTGGCCATGACCGGCGAAATTGACACCAAGGGACGGATCACGAAAGTAGGGGGTCTGGACATAAAACTGGAAACAGCTTACGACGCGGGCTGCAAGACAATTCTCATCCCTAAAGAAAACCTCAGAGGTGATGAAGGAATAGAGAGATTACCGGATGCCCTCAAAAAAGAACTGCAGATCTTTACATACGAAAAATGGAAGGGGGGGCATGAACCTTTTGACTATAAACGCCACATGCTCCAGGTCGTGGCCGTGGATCATGTCGTCCAGGCAGCGGATGTGGCATTCATAGACGAAGAGGAACTGGCTGAACTCGAAACGCGCTTTATCGACCACGCACGCGGAATTGCACAGGAAATAGAAAGGGCCCGTAAAAATCCCGCGAACTGTTTTCGCCTCTTTTATACTAAAGACCCTTGTGAATTGGATCTGGATGGCATTGAAGAGCCCTTCTGGGCAGGCTGTCAATGTATTTTTCTGTCCCTTCCCGAAATACAAGAGGCCATACTGGAGAATTTTCCCGCATTGGACAAGTACATCCGTTTCAGAAATTTTGTACTTTCCCACGACGATCTCACTTCAGTTATTGGGGAGATACAAAAATCTCTTGCCGAAGATTCGGAAATTCCGCTTCGATTGTCCCTTGTAGCGCCTTTTTTCTTTTTGAAGCGGGACGGCATTTCACCGGAGAATTTCTCTCCTTCTTTATCTCCCGAAGAACTGAGGCTCTTTGCGAACAATTACACGGTGCAGGGGGTCAAAATCAAGACATGCAAACCTGTCCTGAATCACGTGTATTGCGAACTGGCGCAATTGGAATCAAAACATGCGGACGCCTGTTTTTTCCTGGGAAAACGGAATGGGATTTATACTGTTGACCTCTCTTTCATTCCGGAGAAATACCGTCTCGACGTGAATAGCGCAGAGAAGATCCTTAACTCATGTTTGAGAGAGTGGTTGATCGCGTTGGATGGAAATAATCGAGCGTCTGAAGACCCTGACCGATGATTTGAAATCGTTTAATGCAGAATTCGATAGTTTTGCTGATTTCAGGCTAATATTTTGTACAAAAGGGTGCTTTTCTAATTTAAGATTTTTTTAAAGTTCAGGGGTTGAACCTTTGAACCTTTGAACCGTTGAACCGTGAACCTTTAAGCCAGACCGATCTGATTCCCAATTTTTGAGCATTATCCTGGATAATTGTGGGGATCGCAGTCACTAAATAAATGGTTTTCACGAGGTCTGTAACAAAGGAGGTATATGGAAAGTCTGAAAAAGAAAAAGGGGCGGGTCAAAAATATTTTTGAGATACTTGATCCCCTTTACACGCTTGATAAAACGGCACTCAAATACAGGACGCCCTTTCAACTCCTCATATCGACGATCCTTTCGGCCCAGTGTACGGACAAGCAGGTGAACATGGTAACGGGGAGCCTGTTTAAAAAATACAAGACCCCCAGGGACTATTTAGCTGCTCCCATTTCCGAACTGGAACAGGATATAAGGCCTACCGGCTTTTTCAGGAACAAGACCAAATCCATCAAGGGGTGCTGCCAGGGTCTTGTGGATCTTTATGGCGGCAAGGTACCTGCCACCATGGAAGAACTGATCAAACTGCCCGGGGTGGGTCGAAAGACCGCAAACTGCGTCCTGGGTGCGGCCTTTGACGTCCCCGGTGTGGTAGTGGATACACACGTCAAAAGGCTTTGCCTCAGATTGGGCCTCACGGAAAACCAAAACCCGGACAAAATTGAAAAGGACATTGAACAACTGATACCAAAAGAGAGGTGGAGACGCTTTTCCGATATCCTTATCTATCACGGAAGGGCCGTATGCAAGGCGAGGAAACCGGACCATGCCCATTGTCCGGTCTTTAAATTATGTCCGTCAAACGACATCTCATAGGGGCAATCAAGTATTAGGAATAGGAGGAACACATGTTTCAGACAAAAATCACAGATATGTTAGGGATAGAGTATCCCATTGTGGGAGGGACCATGATGTGGATTACGGAGGCCGAATTCACGGCCGCCATTTCCAATGCCGGGGGTCTGGGAGTGCTGGCCTCGGCCATCTACCAGAGCCGGGAAGAATTTGCGGAGGGCCTGGACCGCCTGCTCGACCTCACGGATAAACCCTTTGCAGTCAATCTCAACCTCTTTCCCATGATGCGGCCCATCGACAATAACGACTATCTGGATGTTCTGCTGGAAAAGGGTGTCAAAGTCGTGGAGACATCGGGCCATTCGGCCCCTCAGGAATTATGCTCCAGGTTCAAGAAAGAGGGGCTCACCTGGATTCATAAGTGTGTGGGCATCCGTTATGCCCTCAAGGTCCAGGACATGGGCGCCGATATCGTAACCGTCGTGGGATACGAAAACGGCGGGGCCACAGGCAAAACGGACAACGGCACCCTGGGCCTGGTGCCCCCGGCGGGAGAGAGTCTCCAGGGGCCTGTAATCGGCGGCGGGGGGATATCCCCCGGCCGGGGGGCTGCCCCGGGCCCGGGCTTGGGGGGGCCGGGCGCTTTTCTTCGCTCCCGCCCCCCCCCCCC
>DAOUXC010000052.1 GCA_030666795.1 Desulfobacteraceae bacterium | reverse complement strand
TCAAAGACATAGAGGTGCCCGTCTTCTCCGAAATATCCGGCATCACCCGTACGAAGGAAACCGTCTTCCGTAAACCCCTCCCGCGTGGCCTTCTCATTTTTATAATAACCCAGATGGACGTTTTTCCCTTTCACAAGGATCTCGCCGCTTTCGGAGAGTTTGACCTCAACGTCCGGTATGGGCACACCAACGGTTTCCGGTCTCACGTCGTCCGCCGTGTGGGTGGTGGCAATCCCTCCGCATTCGGATTGACCAAATACCTGGCGAAGATCGAGACCGAGGGCCTTGAAATACTTAAAGACCTCCGGTGAAATGGCACCGCCCCCGGTTATGGCCATTCTCACCCGTCCGAGACCGACCTTGTTCTTGAGGGGTCGAAGCACGAGGAAGTTGAGAATTCGGTACAGAGTACGGTTCCACTGGCCGGGATTTTTGCCCGCGAGATCGGCCTCCGTGCATTTGAGGGCCGAATGAATCCCCAGGTTGTAAAAATAGCGTTTGAGGAAATCGGCGTTGTCCATGGCCGCCTGGATGGTGGAAATTATGAATTCCCACACGACCGGGGTACCACCGAAATAGAAGGGCTGAAGCTCCAGGAGGTCTTTCCTGAGGGTTTCGGTTTCTTCCGGAAAATTGTAGTGGGCACCCACCATGAGGAATCGCGTGACATTAAACAGCTGCTCACCTATCCAGGGCAAGGGGGCCGCGGAAAGGAGTTCGTCGCCCCGTCGCATTTCGACCATTTTTCCATAGCTCTCGGCCGCGGAGATAAGGTTCTCGTGACTCAGAACGGAGAGCTTCGGCATTGCAGTGGTCCCGGAGGTGGTCAGCATCATGGCGGGATGGGAAGGGTCTGTGGCCTCGGCCTTTTTCACCAGATAATCCTTCTGTCCGGTCTCTTCACTGGCCCCGATTTCAAGGACCTTTTCAAAACGCTGGAGGAAAAGATATTCCCCGTAGTAGTGGCTCATGCCCCGTGAATCCCATACGATCACATTTTTAACGTTATCCTTGATCTTATCCCAGATGACGAGGATTTTATCCACCTGCTCCTGATCCCGAACCACCAGAACTCTGGCATCGGAATAGGAGATAAGGTATTCCATTTCTTCGGCCAGACTGTCCGGATAGGCACCGGTGGGCATACCCCCGGCGGCCATGCATCCGAATTCGGCGATGATCCATTCGGGTTTGTTGTCACCGATGATGGCCAGCGTATTGCCGTCCTCAAACCCCATGGCCCGCAGACCCAGGGCAAATCTCTGGACATTTGCCTGTAGCTCGCTCCATGTCATGGGGCTCCATACGCCATATCTCTTCTCCCGCATGGCGTCATCATCGGGCATCTCTGACGCATTTTTTACGATCAGGCCGAGCAGAGTCTTATCAAGCATGCAACGTCCTCTTTAAAGATAATCCTTCTTTTTATGTACTCCTTTGCCGTCCCAGATATGCCTCTATGACCTGGGGATCTTTCTGGACTTCCTCCGGTGGTCCCTGTGCAATCTTTGTCCCGAAATTTACCACGCAGACCTGATTTGAGAGATCCATGACAGGTGCCAGATCGTGCTCGATCCAGACTATGGTAACCCCGAGGTCACGGTGGACATCCAGGATATAGCTTGCGATGTCTTCTTTCTCTTCAACGGCCATTCCCGACATTATCTCATCCAAAAGGAGCAACTTGGGGCCCATGGCTAAGGCCCGGGCCATATCGACCCTTTTACGAACCCCGAATGGAAGGATGCCCACAGGGGAATAGCGAAAGCTCGACAGACCCATAAAGTCGATGACCTCTTCCTCGATTTCCTTCCGATGTCTCATTTCATCGTTAACGATATTGGGAAGACGCAAAAAGCTTCCCAGCAATGAGAACTTCATGAGAAAGTGACGGCCAAGCTTGATATTGTCGAGCACGGTCATGCCCTGAAAGAGTTCCACCTTCTGAAAGGTCCTTGCTATTCCGAGGGCGGCAACGGCATGGGGTTTTAACTGTTCCAATTCCTTGCCGTCAAATGTGATTCCACCGTGTTGGGGTCGGTAATGCACATTGATGCAGTTTAAAAGGCTGGTCTTTCCGGCGCCGTTGGGCCCGATAATTGAGAAGATATCTCCCTTTTTCACGGAAAGACTTATTCCATTGAGGACCTGTACCCCCCCGAAAGAGAGGTGCAGATTTTCTATCGAAAGGAGTGTATCCCTGTTAGATCCCGTCACAGCCATCGTTTCCGCCTCTTGTATCGTTTAGCGTCCATGTAGCTTTTGCGTTCCTTTTCCCCCGAGCCCAAGTAGAACTCCCGCACGTCCTCATTTTCCAGAAGCTCACCGGCCTTTCCGTCAAGAACGATTCGCCCTGTCTCGATCACGTAACCGCGTATGCCGATGTTAAGGGCCGCATTGGCGTTTTGTTCCACCAGGACGATGGTAATTCCCGATTCGTTTAGTTTTTTGATGATACTGAAGAGTTCCTCGGTAATCAGGGGGGCCAGTCCAAGAGAGGGCTCATCCAGGAGCAATATTTTCGGTTTGGTCATCAGGGCCATTCCGATTGCCAGCATCTGCTGTTCGCCTCCCGAGGCATAGCCGGCCCTTTTGTTTCTCAGGGACCGGAGAACGGCAAAATATTCATAGACTTCTTCCATATCGGTCTTGACATGTTTGTCCCATCTCGAAAAAGACGCGGCCCCCAGGTTTTCCTCTATGGTCAGGTACCAGAAGACCGGACGATCTTCCATCACGTAGGTCAACCCATACCGCTTCATGATATCGGCGGCATCGAGTCCTTTTATGGAGGAGCCCTCCATCTTGATGTCTCCCTCGATGATATCCCCGTCGTAAAAATCGATCATTCCGGCGACAGAACGTAAAAGGGTGGTCTTGCCCGCACCGTTCGCCCCGATGATTATCAAGATCTCTCCTTCTTTGACCTCGAGGGAGATACCGTTTAAGACAGAGATCACGTCATGATAAACGACCCTCAGGTTTTCAATGGCAAGCATTCTTAAACCCTTTCGATTCGGACGGTTCCGAAAAGGCCGTAGGGCCGGATAAAAAGAACGATTAACAGCAGCAAATAGGGGGCCACTTCTTTAAAGCCGACCAGACCCATGGGCTCTATATAGGAACCCGCAAGGGCCTCACAGATACCGACAATGATCCCGCCGACCAGGGCACCGCCGATACTGTCCATCCCTCCGATGAGCACAACCGGTATGGCCCGAAGGCCCACGTAGGACATGCCCACCTGAAGGGCGCCAAAGTTGGAAATCATGATTCCTGCAACGGCGATGCACAGAGCGCTGATGGCCCATACGATCATTAGAATAAACCGGGCGTTGATACCAAATGCCATGGCCTTGGACTGGTCTTCGGATGTGGCACGTATGGCCAGACCCCAGCGTGTGCGAAAAAGAAAGACAATAACCAGACCAAACGTCAATAATGACAATATCCCGGCCCAGATGGGATCGGAAAGATACAGGAGATCCCCTATCTCTATAGTGATATCCGGCAGGTCGAGAAAAAAGGAATAGGAGTGCGATCCCCAGATAAGCTGAATACAGCCCCTCAGGAAAAATCCCAGCCCGAGGCTTACTATGGTCATTGAAATAGGAGAACGCCCAAGGAGTGGTTTGATTGTAAGTCTTTCCACCATGGACCCCACGATTCCGGCAGCCAGCAACCCCAGGGGAAGGGCTATCATAAAACGAATAAGGGGACTGGTGATAAGGGATGGAAGCTTCAGACCGAAAAACAGGAAACAAAAGATTAATAAACCCGCGGCAATCCCAAGAGGAACGGCAATCAGGAAATTGAGGTCAATATCGAAAAACAGGACATAAGAAAAGAATAGAAAAATCAGCACCCCCAAAGGAAGGGCCCTGTGCCACGGGAGGCTTTCATTGAAAAACAGGACGTAAAAGAGGAAAGAACCTAAGATGAGGAACTCTCCGATGGCAAAATTGAACGCCTCCGAGGCCTTGAATATTATGACGATGCAAAGACCCAGAAGGGCATAGACCAGTCCCACCAGTATTCCGGAACCCAGGGTCTGAATAAGATCGATCATGATGACCTCACTTAAAGATGAATTCCCATGCCCTTTTTATAATACCCCGGACCCTGCCCCATTACGGGGCAGGGTGGAGTGAAATGACGGGGCAAACAGAAGTTTTACCATTTGACCTCGTCCGTGTTGATCCAGTCGGTAATGGGCAATACGCCCCCCGTGGGCACCATCTTGTCTCCCATCTTGACCATCTTGACCTTCCCCTTGAAGATCTGAAGCATGGGTATGGTATGGGATTTGTAGGAGAATTTTTTTCCGCCGAACATACCCTTGAAGTCCCAGACCATATTATCGAGGGCCTTTTTAACCCCCTCCCTGGTGAGTTCGCCCATGTTGTCCGCATCCGTAAGGGTTTTCTGTATCATAAATGCGTAGGTCAGACCTTCTATATAAAGGAATATGTCCTTGATTCCGCCCCTCAGACCCTTTTTATATTCATCGGGGCGGTACTTCTGGGCGAAATCGTGGGCAAGCTTCACCATGGCATTGTCCTTGGGGTAGCTGGCCCTGGGTATGGGGTCAGAAAAAGGCCGGGTGGCAACCCCCACGTAACCGTTATAGGCTTCTTGAGAAGTGAGAATCGCAAATCTTGAAGTCGTGTAGTGAGTACCCATGAGCTGGATATTTTTGACGATCTTTTTTGCGGTCTTAAAGAAGATTGCCGTACAGGCGCTCGCCCCCGAATACCCGTGGAAAATCACGTACTGGGCCTTTTTTTTGCGGAGAGTCATACATTCGTTGGTGGCGGAGGTTGCGGTATATGGATACTCGATCTCAGCAACCACATCAAAACCCAGTTTCCTGGCATAGGCGATTCCCTCCGGAGTACCGTCCCTGCCCCAGGCCGTGGGGCTGTAGACAAAACCGACTCTCGGTTTTCCCTTGGCCTTGTGATTTTCCTTGATCCATTTAATGAGGGCCCTTATTTGATTCCCGTATGTAGCCCCTAAGGAATAGTAGTAAGGGTACTTCGAAGGTCCGCCCTTTTCGCCGAAGATCTCCGTGGAGTAGGAGCCGTCGAGCCAGGGGATCTTTTCCTCCTTGTTTACCTTCTCGATCAGAGGCTTGAGGCCACCGGTGATGTATCCGGTGGCCATCAGGAGTTCGTCCTTGCTGTGCTCCGCGCAATACCTGGTGAAATTGGCCACCTCTACGGTCGGGTTGTAACGAAAGTCTTCCAGGAACCACGTGATCTTTTTGCCGTTGACCCCGCCTCCCTCATTATTGACCCAGTTCATGCCGTCTATGTATCCCCAACCAAATTCCGGCAGGGATCCAACGGGCCCGCTCATGGGAAACTGGGAAAGGACCTTGATCTCTTTGGCTGTGGCAGGGCCGGCCAACAAGAATATGGCTAAGACAAATGCCAGTACGAAATACACTTTTTTCTTCATGGTGACCTCCTTGTTCAAAAAGGTTAGTGGGTTTAAGGGAAAAACGCACCACAGTACGTTCCGTCCGGGAGTTATGGCACAGTACTTTTCAGCACGTGATTCCAGCCTGGGCTAAACAGTCGCAGATCTCGCAGTGCGGCGAAAGCGCAACGGTCCTGGTGAAATCGTTGAAATCTTAGGGTTAAGGTTAAGTAAATTCTTTAAGTTTATAGGTTGGCTTAGAATTGAATTGAAAACTGTTATTTTTGTTATGCCTTATTATCCGTTCAAATTGAGGCACATCCAGTTTCATATTTGTGTGGAACCTATTTTTGAAAAGAAAATTGAAAATGAAGTATATTCATTGTTGATGGAGAGGTCAATTGCTTTTTTTCATTCTTTTCACTACCACCCATATTGAGTGAAAACACTCAATTGTCAGGCCTTCGGCTTTCAGCCTCAGTGAAAGGGTTTGTCATTTCAAGGTGCCCCGATAACGGGATCTACGCTATGCTCCGACAGGCAACCAGCGGTCAGGACAATACCCTCGCTGAAGGCTGACCGCTATGGCTTCCTGCATGGGCGTTGGCTCAATCAGAGAACTACGTTAAAATGAACTTGGATATGATCTCCTTCATGATCTCCTGGGTGCCGCCCCCTATGGAAAGGATGCGGTTATCCCGGTAGAGCCTCTCCACCAGGTATTCACGCATGTATCCGAAACCGCCATGTATCTGGACCGCGTCATATGTGACCTTGTCGCTGACCTCGCAGGCAAAGTTCTTGGCCATGGAGATCTCCTTGACCTGGTCCATACCTGCATCAATTTTGGCCGCAACCCTGTAAACAAACTCATGGCTGGCCTCCACCAGGGTGGCCATGTCCACCAATTTGTGACGGGTAACCTGGAAGCCTGTAAGGGTCTTGCCGAACGCCTCTCTTTCCCTTGCATATTTCATGGATTCTTCCAGGGCCATCCGGGCGGTCATATTGGCCATCACTGAAAGCTGCAATCTCTCACTTTGAAAATTCTGCATAATGCCGTAAAAGCCCTGACCCTCCCGACCAAGAAGGTTTGCAACCGGCACCTTGCAGTCATCAAAGAAAATCTGGGCCGTATCCGATGCCCACCACCCCATTTTTTTCAGTTTTTCAGATACGGAATAACCGGGAGTATCGGATTCAATGACCAGGAAGCTGATTCCCTGATGCCCTTCCCCGCCCGTTCTCACGGCACAGCTCAACTGGTTTGCCCGTGCGCCGCTGGTGATAAACATCTTGCTCCCGTTAACCAGGTAATGGCCGTCGCTGCGGACCGCTTTGGTGCGGATATTGGCCACATCGGATCCGGCATTGGGTTCCGTAACCCCGAGTGCGGAGATTTTATCACCTTTCAGCACGGGCGGGACAAATTTCTGTTTCTGATCTTCCGTCCCTAAGGCCAGAATAGGAGGGATGCTGATATCCAGGGAGCCGAGCCCCGCTGCAACGCCGGCCGAACCGCAACGCATCAATTCCTCGGAACACGCTATCTTGACAAAGATGTCCCCCCCGGAACCGCCATATGCCTCCGGATAACCAATACCAAGGATACCGGCATCCCCGGCCTTTTTGTAGAGGTCCCTGGGAAATCCGCCCTGCTCTTCCCACTCATCCACAAAGGGAAGAATCTCGCGTTCCACAAATTTCTTGGCGGTCTGCCTGACCATGTTGTGGGTTTCGCCAAAGTATTCCTGAAAACCTGTCATAAATTTTGTACCTTTCGTTAAAAAATCCCCCTAAATCCCCCTTTAGAAAAGGGGAATTTCAAAAGATTTCCCCCATTTTCTAAAGGGAAACCGTAAAAAGCCCCCCCTTTTTAAAGGGGGGGCAGGTAGGATTTTAAAAGATTTTTTTAGAGCGGAAACAGTTGCTCTATGCGCTGGGCCAGCATGATGTCGCCGCTGGCTTTGAGTTGACCGCTCATGAAGGCCTGCATACCATTCACCTGTTTGTTTACCATGCCGAGCCATGTTTCACCGGACATGGTCAGGGTAACCGTGGCAGAGTCATTGGTGCCTTCTTCAACCTGACATGCGCCGTCCTTGATGATGACACTCCAGTTTCCCCCACCGTCCCCGGTGATTTCGAATTGAAACACAACATCCAACCCCTGTGCAGCGCTTGGATTGAAAACCTCGGGAATCTTGCCGAATACTTCTTTTACATCCGTAAAAGCCATTTTCTATTCCTCCTTATTGTTATCTGTTTCGGGTTTACAATTTCCTTCGATATCCTATTGACATCCCAAATACCGTCTTGAAGCTTATGCCAATCCATATGGGATCATGATTTAGATATAGGCGGTATCACCACTGCCTCACCCTCTGCAATTGTTTCACCCCGCTGGTTTGTCCATGTTAGCGCCATGCGCACCCACCTCTTTTTTTCTATTTTTTCCGACACCTTGGCCTTTGCCATGATGGTATCCCCAAAGAAGGTCGGTGCCTTGAACCTGCATGAAATTTCCACGGCCACGGTCCCGAGTCCGGGTAGCTTGGTGCCCAAAACCGGTGCGATCAGACTCTGGGGAAGCGCCCCGTGCGCAATACGGGTTTTAAAAGGAGTCGTTTTGGCGAATTCTTCGTTCACATGCATGGGATTGAAATCGCCGCTGATACCGGCAAAGAGATACACATCTGTTTCGGTGATTGTCTTTGTGAAACTTGCCTCTTCACCTATTGTCAGTTCATCGTAGCTTTTTCCCAGTTCAAAGTCCATTATATCTCCCATTTGGATAATATTCTGCGTGGGTCTGCGTTTAGCCTGTTTTATCTATGTTTTAATCCAAGTCTCTCTCTGCACTCCTCGGCTGTGGCCACCTTCCTTCCCTGGTCTTGAATCATTTTTGCCGCCTTTTCAACGAGGCCTCCATTGGACAGTGCCATAACGCCGGAAGTGACATAAAAATTGTCCTCAAGCCCGACACGCACATTTCCTCCCAATGCGATGGCCGTTGCCACCATTCGCCACTGGTCATAGCTGATTCCTATGACCTCCCAGTCACTATTGGGGGGGAGCAGTCGCACCTGGTGGGCCAGGTTGTCCGCGGTGGGAGGCATGCCCCCGAGCACACCCATAATCAGACTGAACTGGTATGGGGGTTCCAACAGGCCCATGTCAATCAATGGAAAACTGTTTCCAATGTGGCCGGAATCAAAGCACTCCATTTCCGGTTTAACCCCGTTTTCCTTCATGGTCTCAACCAGCGACGTGATTTCATGAAAGGGGTTGGCGAAAACAAAATCAAACACAAAGTTTTTTTTCCCGGAATTGTACTTGGCATAGTTCATGGAACCCATGTTCAGGGCGCCTATGGCCGGGCGAATCTCTCTTATGGGGGCAATCTTTTTTTCCACCGGAATTCCCACGGCCCCGGTGGAAAAATTGATGATGACCGGGCACGCGGCCGTGACTGCCTCGTATATATTCCGGTAATCTTTCACCTCGTAACTCGGGGCGCCGTCCGGGGTCCGAGCATGGAGATGGACCACGGCTGCCCCGGCCTCATAGGCACGTTTGGCCTCGGCCGCGTATTCCTCCGGCGTGTAAGGGATTGCAGGGCACTGGTCCCTGTTTGCGACCACGCCCGAGAGCGCGCAGGTAATCATGCACGAGCGTTCATAGTTGTGGTTTTCGGTTATCCATAATGATGACATATTTTTTCTTATTTTCCTTTAAAGATAGGTTTTCTCTTTTCAATAAATGCCGTCATGCCCTCCATGGCGTCTTCAGTGGAGATGGCCTTTCCTAATGCCTCGCACAGATAATCCACGGCCTTTTCAAAGGGCATGTCACTCATGGTATTAAATGCCTCTTTCCCTATTCGCATTCCGATGGGGCTTTTGGAGGCGAGGAGCTTCAGTGTCTCATCTACCTCATCGTTCAGCTGTTCGGGTTCAACCGCCCGGGTGATAAGACCCATCCTCTCGGCCTCCGGTGCCGGGACTTTGCGACCCGTCAGGACCATGTCTATGGCCTTTTTTCTTCCCACATTTCTGTAAAGCAGGGCACCTACCATCATCGGAAAAATACCCACGTTTACCTCGGGGGTCCTGAAAAACGTGTCGTTTCGAGCAATAATGATATCGCAGGACAGCATCAGTCCGATTCCGCCGGCAAGGCACGGTCCGTTTACCCTGGCGACCAAAGGTTTTCCAAATCCGGCCATTCTTTTGAGCAGCCCCGCATAGTTTCTGGGCCCGGCCAAACGTTCCTCCTCTTCCCCTGCCAAGGTGACGGCAAGATCGGCGCCTGAGCAAAACGCCTTTTCCCCTGCCCCTGTTATGCAGACAACACGCACATCTTCATCCCTGTCCACCTTGCCCAGATAATCCGTAAAGGCAGTAATCATCTCCTGGCTGATGGCGTTTCTTCTTGCCTCGCGGTTGATGGTCAATAAGGCCGCGCCGTCTTTGACTTCATAGAGAAGGTCTTCATTCATTTTCTTGTTCCTCTTCCTCTACCTCCACTAAGATATCTCCGGGAGCAACCTTTGCTTCTATAGAGGTGTTTATCTTTTTTACCCTGCCGTCTGACGGAGCCACCAGGGTCGTTTCCATTTTCATGGCGGTTACCACGATCAGACCCTGCCCCTTTTTTACGAGGTCTCCTTCTTCAACCATAATCCGGACCACAACCGAGGGCATGGGAGGTGTCACGTCTCCAGGTGTCTGGTCCGGGCCGCCTCTCCTTGCGCGGCGTAAAGGCAACCGGTCCGCATCCCGGACCAGGAAGCTTTTTCCATTCAGAAAAACGTATTTTCCCTGCCCGCCATCGGCAACAAAGACGCTGACCCTCTTTCCATCCACAACCATATGCAAACAATGATCCGGGATAGCCCGGTAGCGAACACTATATGTCTTTTCCCCGATGGTGAACTCTGCGTTTTGCCGGCCGGCTGAACCGGAGACATCCAACTCTGCGGTTTCTTCCGATATTTTTAGGCGATATTTCATGTCATATCCTCCACTCGCCCAATGTCTCCCATGGCGTCTGCCACCCCTTGTCTTTTGTTGCTGCCAGTGGTCTTTTCACGGTGGTCAGCTCATCTACCACATAGGCGATCCTTGCCAGGTCCGCGCCCTCCATATTCTGGGACCAGTTTTCAAAATGCCGCCCTATGAAATCAGTGTAGGTATCGCCCTTTGCAAACTCCGGAGCTTTGATGACATTTATTAAAAAGGGTATCGTCGTGCTGATCCCTAAGATTACGTAGTTTTCAAGGGCGCGAATCATTCTCATTCGGGCTGCATCCCTTGTACCGGCTGCCACAATTAGTTTGCTGAGGATTGGATCATATTCCATGGGGACTTCAAAGCCCTCGTACACGCCGCAGTCATTTCGCACACCCGGGCCGGAAGGTTCCCGATGAACGAGTATGGTTCCCGGTGAAGGGAAAAAGTTTGCTTCCGGGTCCTCCGCATAGATGCGGCACTCGATGGCATGACCTGTTTGAATGATATCCTCCTGCTTGAGAGTCAAAGGATTCCCTGCGGCAATTTCGAGTTGTTTTCTGACAATATCTACACCGGTTGTCATCTCTGTGACGGGATGCTCCACCTGAAGGCGCGTGTTGACCTCTAAAAAAAAGAACCGGCCGGAAAGGTCTAAAAGAAATTCCACGGTTCCGGCGTTTGTATATCCTGATGAAAGAGCCGCCGATAGGGCGGCCTTTCCCATGGCTTCCCTAAGCGATGGCGTCATTACAGGCGAAGGGGTTTCCTCGATAATTTTCTGGTGCCGCCTTTGGATGGAACATTCCCTCTCGTACAGATGTACCGCATTGCTGTGTTGATCGACCAGGATTTGAAATTCGATATGGCGAGGCGATTCCAGGCATTTTTCCAGATACAGGGAACCGTCTCCAAATGCCTTTTCCGCTTCACTCATGGCAGAGAGACAGGCCGCCTCCATTTCTTCTTTGCCGGAAACGACCCGCATGCCTTTACCGCCCCCGCCCGAAGCGGCCTTGACCAGGACCGGATATCCCATACGCTCTGCTTCCTCGCACAAAGACGAAGCGTCTTTTGTGGCCTCCAGCATTCCGGGAATCACCGGGACACCGGCCTTTTCCATCATGGTCCGCGCTACGGTCTTGTTTCCCAGGTCCCGTATGACACGCGAAGAAGGCCCGATAAAGGTAATTCCGGATGTCTCGCAGTGGGCGGCAAAATCAGGATTTTCAGCCAAGAAGCCGTAACCCGGATGAATGGCCTCTGCATTGACTTTTTCAGCGGCATCAATGATCCGGTCACTATTGAGATAGCTTTTGAGGGGTTCCGATTCTCCCAAAAGGACCGCTTCATCCGCTTCCAGAACATGTGCGGCGTCCGCGTCCGCCTCGGAATAGACCGCGACCGTTTCAATCCCCATTTCCCGGCAGGTCCTCATGATCCTGACGGCTATCTCTCCTCTATTGGCAATCAGTATTTTCTTGAACATGTCTGGTTACTCTTTATTTTATGTCTTTGAATACAGGCAAAAAAAGTAGATTGATTTTTCAGGCAAAGCCTCAGCGACAGGGCGCAAGGCACAGGGCGCAGGGCGCAAGGAATAGGTTCTTTTTACAAAAAGGGTTTATTTCCATCCTATTTTTTGCCTTACGCCTTAGGCCTTATGCCTTGCGCCTTTATCTTTATCACATTCTGAAGGTTCCAAACCCATACACATCATCCCGGATCGGCGCATTCAGGGCCGCGGAAATGGCCAATCCCAGTACGTCTCTCGTCTTTGCCGGATCAAGGACCCCATCGTCCCACATGTTTGCTGTTGAATAATAAGCATTCCCCTCTCGCAGGGCCGAGGTCATTATCGGTTCCTTGATTTGTTTGGCTATTTCTTCGGGAAGAGGTGGTTGTCCTTCCCGGGCCAATTGATCATTTTTCACGGTGATCATGACGTCCGCCGCCTGCTCGCCGCCCATGACCCCTATCTGGGCGTTTGGCCACATCCACAAAAAACGGGGGGAGTAGGCCCGACCGCACATACCGTAGTTACCCGCCCCAAAGGAGGCCCCAATAATGACTGTAAACTTGGGGACAGTGGCAGTGGACACGGCATTGACCATCTTGTGCCCGTCCTTTGTGATTCCAATACGTTCATACTCTTTTCCGATGATATACCCGTTGATGTTCTGGAGAAATAAAAGAGGGATCTCCCGCTTATCGCAGAGCTGTATGAACTGTGTGGCCTTCAGGGAGCTGTCAGAGAAAAGGACGCCGTTATTCCCTAAGATACCCACTGGATAGCCGTGGATGTGGGCCCAGCCGCAGACAAGGGTGGGTCCGTAAAGGGCCTTGAATTCTAAGAACTCACTCCCGTCAACCATGCGTGCGATGACCTCACGAACGTCATAAGGCGTGGACAGGCTTTTGGGAACGATGCCGTAAATTTCTTTGGGGTCATAGAGAGGGGGCCTGGGCTCCTTCAATCCTATATCCGTTTTTTTCGCGGGCGGGAGATTTTTGACGATCTGGCGGATGATCTCAATGCAGTGGGTGTCATCCTCGGCAAAATAATCTGAGACCCCTGATTCCCTGCAGTGCACATTGGCACCGCCTAATTCATCGGCGGTTACCTCTTCACCGGTGGCTGCCAAAACAAGGGGCGGGCCGCCCAGGAAGATGGCCCCGGTGTTCTTTACATGCACCACATCATCACTCATGGCCGGGATATAGGCAGCGCCTGCCGTACACAACCCCATGACACCGCAGATCTGGGGAATACCCATCTTGGAAATAACCGCCTGGTTATAAAATATGCGGCCGCCGTCATCCGCATCCGGAAAAATCTCTGATTGGAGGGGCAGAAATGCGCCGCCTGAGTCAACTAAATAAATAATGGGAAGCCGGTTTTCCATGGCGATGGTCTGGGTCCTGATTCCTTTCTTGACCCCCATGGGGTAGACGGTTCCACCCTTTATCATGGAATCATTGGCATGAATGATCACCTCACGGCCTTCGACGACACCGATTCCTGTAACTATACCTGCCCCGTGGACCTTCTTGTCATACATGTCCTTAGCGGCTAAAGGCGCAAGTTCCAGAAACGGTGTATTTCTGTCAAGCAGGATTTCCAGACGCTTGCGGACCGGGAGTTTGTTTTGCTCTTTTAATCTGGCCCGGGCCTTGTCCGAGCGCTCATTTATTGCTGTTTCCAGTTTGTTTTCGAGGTCCTCCACCAGGTCCTGCATGGCTTCGTAGTTTTCCTTATAATCCTCGCTGGATGTGTCGATCCTTGTCTCTATGACTTCCATCTTTTATTGTCCCCGAACACTCCAAAAAACGGTTATTTTACACGGGCAGGGGGACGGGATGTTCTCGGAGTGGCGTATCTTGGTCCTGAAGCAGGATAGCGAAAGGGCCAAAATCCCGCAGTGAGCGGAGCCATGGACGG
>DAOUXC010000353.1 GCA_030666795.1 Desulfobacteraceae bacterium | reverse complement strand
CTTCTGAATAGATAGGCCCTTCCACCGGTGGTATTTATGAAAAATCCCGCGTACTGATAAAGGGTAGTCATGGAAGGCGTGATGTTTTCCGGATCAGGACAACGATCGCCCAATGTGAGCCACCTGTAAAACATTTCCAGGCTTATCTCCATTGTGTCCTGCTCGTTTTTGAGCACGGCTCTGATCAGGGACAGGTCTTTTCCCCCTAAAATACGAAAAAAGTGGTATAGGTTCCCTATGATTATCTTGGGGTCAGAGCCCTCTCCTGCCGGAAAAGGAGGCCTCGCCGCTGCGCGCCGTAGGATTTTTTTGAAGCGCGTGTAAGCATCCGCTTCCGAATTCAGGCGACCGACATACTCCTTTTCATCCAAATAGCGGAAAAACTCTGCCACGTTTTTTTCTATCTGGGTGCAATAGTCTTCCTTTGGGTCGGGTTTTACAACCGGCTCTTCGCGGGTTGGCCTAACCTGGACGGGTCCCTCTTCACCTGTGACCCGGTTTTGTTCCTGTGGAAGGGACGTCTTTTTTACGGGAGCAACCCTGTCAAGAACCGGGTCTTTTTCCGGTTCGCTTAAAAATTCGGAGTACAGGTAGTAACCAAGCCCCGCCAGGATTATAACCAGCAGCAGCCACCACCAGCCGTGACCTATTTTACTCCTTGTAGCCTTTGCCATAATTTTTTGCCTCATTGGCTTAATGAAAGTTCGTCGTAGTCATTCAGCGGAGTTGTATCGTATCCGCTCAATATTTGGGGGAACTCGAATTTATCAGACATCTCTTGAATAACGACCGGTGTCTCCATTATGGAATAAAGCCGCTACTTTTTGAGCTATTACGCTTGTACCTTATTGTGTAACAGGCAACCGGAGCGTCACAGTGGTTCCGATGCCTTCTTCACTCTCGAACTTGAGTTCACCGTTGTGATTCATGAGGATCTGGTGGACCATTGTCAAACCCAGGCCCGCACCGCGTGTCTTTGAAGTGAAAAACGGGTCATATACCGCATCCAGATTTTCCCGGGCAATGCCACAGCCTGTATCCTTGATGCTGGTCACTATATTGCCGTTGTCGAGTTTGGCCTCAAGTATCAGTTTCCCTCCATGAGGCATGCTTTCAAGCGCATTCTCGATAATATTGGAAAGGGCCTTTGCGAACTGGGATGTATCTATGAATGTCAAGGGAAGATCTTTATCGATTTTGACCATGAACTTTATGTCCTGTTTTCTAGCCTGTTCCCTGAATTCTGTTACAACTTGATTAAGCACTTCACCCATATCATCAAGATTCATGTTGGCCGATTGTACACCGGCAAATTCATGCACCTCAATAACGATATTTTCAAGCCGTTTTGATTCCTCTATTATAATATCGACATATTTCTGAAGCTTTGATTCCTCTTTGAGCTCCTTTTTCAGTCTGGAGGAAAAGCCGCCTATGGTAGTGATGGGATTCCTGATTTCGTGTGCCACCCCTTTGACCAGATTACCCATGGCCGCTAAACGTTCGGACCGGATTAGCCTTTCCTGGGTTGTTCTTAATTCCTGTTCGGTCAACTTGAATTTTTTCTCAAGACGGCTGTATAGCTTGGCGTTATCAAGGGAAACGGCAATCTGCTGGGACATGCTTGTGAGGAGTTCCAGGTCCGCATCGGTAAAGGGTTGCCCGGATCTTTTGTTCAGGACCTGAAATGCACCAATAGATTTGTCTCTCAAGATCAAGGGGACACAGAGCATTGACCGGGTCTCAAAGCCGGTTCTGGTGTCAAATTTGTTGCTGAAAATTTTTTCACGGTTTACGTCCTGCATCACCACGGGTTCCCCGGTCTGCACTACACGGCCTGCAACGCCCTCCCCTAACTTTAGTTTAATCCGCTTGACCGGTTCCTTCTTTTTCCCCCTCGCGATTCGAATAAAAATTTCGCCCTTGTCTTCATCTAACTCATAGACGGTGCTTGCCTCTGCATTCATAAACTCTTCTGCCCACTGCATGGCGTAATTGAGCACGTCCTCAATTTTCAAGGATGAATTGATAATCGAACTGAATCTTACGAGCGTGTCCAGTTCCTTTTCATGAATGTTCTTTGGATTTTGTTTTTGCAATGCAAAGAGACCTTTTCTGATTTCTTTTCCGCTTCCGAGGGCGAATGCCTTTTCAAGCGCAATGTTTATGGGTTTGACTTTTTCAAGGTGTAGATTTAAAAATAAGTAGCGTCTGTTTATAGCTGTAGGTGTTATTTGTCGGAACAATAAATTAATGGATTCCAAATATACAAGAGTTCTAAGTGAGAAGCAATGAAGAATCCTTATAATCTGCGTCCTAAAGATGTCTTGGAAATTCTATGAAAATTCTTTTGACCAATGACGACGGCATTTATGCTCCCGGACTGTTTGCCCTGTATCAGACCCTGAAACCGGACTATGACGTGGATATTGTCGCGCCGGAGGCAGAAATGAGTGCGGTTGGGCATGCTATTACCCTGACGTCGCCACTCAGGGTTCGGGAGGTGCGGAAAAACGGATCATTTTTCGGTTATGCTGTCTCAGGTACTCCTGCCGACTGTGTTAAGATTGCGGTGCAGGAGCTGCTTGAAAGGCCCCCGGACATTATTCTTTCCGGAATAAACGTGGGAGCCAATGTAGGCGTTAATATACTTTATTCCGGCACTGTCTCCGCGGCCACGGAAGGGGCCTTTTTGGGGGTTCGATCCGCTGCCATCTCACTCGCAACCAGGAAAAACCCGGATTTTGGGTTTGCGGCCCAATTCAGCAAAGAGATCATCCGGTTTATTGTGGAAAGCGGTCTTAAGGCGGGAACGGCCTTGAATGTAAATATCCCGGCATGTCCTGCAGAAAAGATGGCCGGTGTTTATATTACAAGACAAGGGACCTCCAGATTCGAAGAGCGTTTTGAACGCCGCAATGACCCGAGGGGCAATGTGTATTACTGGCTTTCGGGTGAAAAATTTATTGAAAACGGCAATCCTGAAAATGATTCCATGGCCCTGAAGGAAAACAAGATTACCATTACACCCATCCACTATGATCTCACCTGCGAGAAGGAACTGGTAAGACTGAAGACCACGCCCTTTCCATCATGGCAACATCTTAAGGGAGACTAACATTCAGGAAATCTCCGGCCAATGATCATTCCAGGGGCATACCTGTTCATAGGCATAAGCGGCCTTTAGAACCAGGTCATCTCTGTGTCTTGGTCCCACGATCTGAAGGCCTGCCGGAAGGCCTGTGTCTGTCAGCCCCACGCGGACGGTTGCCGCGGGATGGCCCGAAAGATTAAAGGGATACGTAAAGGCAACCGCCCCGAGAAGCGGGATTGGGTGG
>DAOUXC010000207.1 GCA_030666795.1 Desulfobacteraceae bacterium | reverse complement strand
GGGTTACGGACGGGTGATGCCTCCCCCCTCCCTGTTCCCCTCGCCTTTGGCTCGGGGCCAGGGGGTCCCCCATTCCGTAACCCAGTGAAATGACGAAGGCCTCCCGAAAGTCACTCGGAAAAGACCTCATAACCCTTTCCCTACCCACAGGTTCTTGTGAGGAGCTAAAAGCATTAAGGGGTGGGGTGGAAAGGAGGAACAAAAATGGCAGAGAAAGAAACTGAAAAAATACTTTATATCGCAACTCATGGTGGAGAAGACCCGGAAAGGGCAAGCCTGCCATTTGTTCTGGCAAATGCGGCAATTGCTATGGATGTTGAAGCAGCCGTGGTTCTTCAGGGTGCCGCCGTCTTTTTGGCCAAAAAGGGGTATCTTCAGCACGTCCATGCGGCAGGCTTTTCACCGCTAAAGGATCTGATAGATATGTTCCTTGAACTGGGTGGCAGGCTTTTGGTATGCATCCCCTGCATTCAGGAAAGACAGATAGACGAGTCAGATCTGATTGAAAACGCCGTCCCCACTGCCGGAGGCAACCTCACCTTGGAGATCTTAAGCGCCAACGCAACTCTGGTGTACTAGGAGGCTGTCGGAAAACCTGCATCTAAATATTTTCCAACAGCCTCTAAACTTCCAGTTTTCCAACGGATTTATTGCAGAGGTAATCGGTCGGCAGTGAATCAAAGCCTTTGAACGGTTTCAGCCTTATAACGCGGAGGTTTCAGCATGGCAGAAGAGAGTTTTTTAGGTAGTCTGAAGGAAGAATCCCGAAAGGACTACATAGCCATTTTCGAGACGGAGTGGCCCCTCTGGGTAGGAGGAATTCTGTTGGCCTTTTTGGCTATCATGATGATCCTGTGGGCCAGGCCCTGGGGTGTGGCCGCCGGGATTCGCAACTGGGGCGACTGGGTCTTTTACTATGTCGGGGTCCGCGGAATTCGACCCACATCGCCTTTACTTCATACCACTTCGGTCATGAACATCGGTTTATTGGTCGGGGCCTTGGCATCATCCCTGATGGGCAGACAGTTCGCGGTGCGCCGTGCGCCGAACATGGAGTATTGGAAAGGGCTGGCCGGCGGCATTCTTATGGGAACAGGGGCGGCCTTGGCACGAGGTTGCAATGTGGGTGGTTTCTTCAGCGCCATCGGCACCCTGTCTTTAGGTGGTTTTGCCATGATGATAGGCCTTATGGCCGGTGCATTCATAGGTTTCCGCTATTTGGTCTGGGAGATGATCGCATTGCCGCCAAAGCCGATGGCCCCGCCAAAGCCCTCCGCTAAAGGCAAGGTGAAGATTAACTGGGGCAAGGTTCAGCCCTACATAGGTGTCCTCATGCTCGTTTTGGGCCTGATCGCCTTCCGGGTATATGCCAATATTCACTATACCAAAATTGGAGGACTTCTCCTTTTCGGCCTGCTTATAGGTTTTGTCATGCACCGGTCTCGTTTTTGCTTTGTGCGCGCCTTTCGCTGCCCCTTTATGACCGGCGATGCGGAGATGGTAAGGGTGGTTGCCATGAGCCTTTTCATATACGCGTTCGGCTCAATGATCATAAAGTGGAGGGGCATTGAACCGGAACTCATGGGAGTTTATCATCCTTTCTGGTTCGGCAGTCTTATAGGCGGGGTGATATTCGGAATCGGCATGGTGATAGCCGGTGGTTGCGGCAGCGGTACATTGTGGAGAGCGGCCGAAGGGCAAACAAAGTTGTGGGTGGCGCTGGTAGGGTTTGCACTCTCACAGTCACTTGTATATATGTTCCTAAGAAGGACCGACCTTATGGGCAAATTAGGCAGGGCAATTTTTATGCCGGACCTGTTTTCATGGCAGTTTACCATGCCGATCCTTGCAATCATTTTGATATCCTGGGCCTTTGTGGCCATCTGGAACGAAAAAGCAGAGAAGTTCGTGATTTTTTAAACACTCAGGCGCACACCTGAACCTTCCCACCTTGAGGGGGAGAAAGCAGAACCTGCCCCGTACTCGATACGGGAGTGAGGGGGAATTCCCGAGTTATTGAGAACCGACTCGGGGATATGGAGGGATATAAATGGACGAAGGAAAAATGGACAGAGATCTCATGGCCGCACTCGTTTTTGAGCGTTCAAACTGCTGGGACTGCGGCATGGAAGCCGCCATAAAGGTACTTAAAAAAGCACCGGTCGACAGCGAGGCAGCCTTTGTGGCCAGAAGCATCCTTAAGAATGCGGGAGAGCAATACCTGAAACAGCATGTCCTTGATAAGGCCATGGAGTGCTACCAGGCCATGGTGGGGTACTGCCCTCCAAAAGAGAAAATAGCCCAAGAGGATTATGAGGGGGAAGCATTTGATATCGAGGCAATTACGGAATTGGGCGCCCACAAAGTTCCTTTAACAACGGAAGTGAATAAGGATGTATACGAAGTATTGCAGTCATTGAAGGAAATAGAGGGCAATGAAGGAAAAGAGGACGCTGAACTTCTCCGTGAAGGGTTATATCAGTTGATTCTCAAGCATTCCACTGATAAGAATGTCAGGGAACTATTGATCCGTAAAATTAAGAGCGTCATTGGAACTTAGTAAGACTGCAAGTTCGTTTATGGAAGTGAAAATATAACACCCTATCAGGGAGGCCGTATTATGAAGAGTTTCAGATTAGTTATACTTATCTCGCTTACGATGTTTTTCTTGGCCGGTTTTGAAGCAACAGGACTGTTCACAAAAGAGACCGCCACGGCCATTGCCGGCGATAAAACCAACTGCCCTCCTGACAAGGCGCTGTGTGCCAAGATGATCCGCGCCGGACAGGAATACTGCGAACGAGGCAAGTATAAGGAGGCTAAGGAAGCCTTTCGCCGGGCAGTGCAGGCAGACCCCCATTCTGCAAGGGCATGGCATTTTTATGATATCTGCTTCATATACTCCTATGCAACCGAACTGAGGAATAAGCCGGCGCCACCTCCGGGGGCAACCACATCCGATCCCCCAAAGGATACAACAGCACCGATTACGCCCACGGCAGAACCGGAAGAAGATGATGAGGGGTGCTAACCCTTAACTTGCATTTCACCTCGCCCTTCTTTAGCCTTGTCCGCCTGTAATAAGTTGATGGACCTGTAAAAAGTCCATCAACAAGCCGAGGGCGGTTAAGCCCCGGCCTGGGGTAGGGGTGGAACCATTTGAATTCACTTCAAATGGCGGGGGAGGGGTAGCCCTCCTCCGCCGAGTAAAAAGGCGCAGAGCGACTTTTTACGAGGTCGTCATAAGTTGATACATGTTAAATGCAATATGTTAACATAATCGGGTATGAGCCAACATGAAACGGACGGTATGGAAAGGTTCGCGGAATCTGCCGCCGGAATGGCAAAGATTTGGGAACAAGAATTACATCACGGCGTAGGAACGTAATCAGAATATCCGATTACTTTAAAACACTATATAGGGAGTTCATAATATGACAGAAGCAACAGAAAATGATCCAAGGGAAAACAACGTACTAATTACAATATCCTGTGGGACTAATAATCCGAACCGGTCGGTAAGGGGCATCCATCTGGCCCAGGTTGCACACAGTATGGGGAAGAATGTGGCAATCTTTCTTCTCGATGAAGCCGTTTACATAGCAAGAAAAGGAATTGCCGAAAACCTGCGTGCGCCCACCGGTGATATCGCGGATGATCTCCTGGCGTATTTGCAGGAGTTCGAGGTGCCCATTTACGCATGCGCACCCTGCGCAAAGACAAGACAGATCAAAGAGGAAGACCTTATGGAAGGGTTCGAGATGGCCCCGGCCTCAAAAATGTGGGAACTGGCGTGCAAGAGTACAACAATTTCTTTGTAATTAACGCTTTAGAATAACTGTAACGTTACCAAACCTTTGCCAAGGGCGGGAGGTGTCTAACCCTCTTCACCTCTCCGAGCCGGAGACTTTACCTTAACGTCAAGGTTTACCCTATAGTTGCATAAATAACATGGCAACTTGGGTTTAAAGACTGGTATAATAGCTTTTTTCAAACTTTTTGGCTTGGTTGTTGGAATACACTCCAGGTGACATCCTGAAAACAACGAAAAACCGCCATGTTATTTACCCGATGGGAAAGCCGAGGATGCCACATCTCTTGCGTTGTCAAGGGTTCGCGGTAAAGTGCTACAGCTTCACCCTCGACGCCTTAGATCTCCCCGCTGAGACGGGATCTACGAGCGGCATCTTCGACTTTTGCAACGTTAGGAGGGTTTACCCACGCATCGGGCTGTATATTCTAAAAGCCTGAAGTCGGATTCCTTATTATAGAATGGATGAGCATTTACGAAGAAAGGGTGAGAAAGTTCGTAAATCCTGATAAAAAGCATGTGGGCTATAAGCTTGGTGTCTATGAACACATGCCGTCTCATAATGTCTCCGGCCGGGATCAGGCCGGCCTTTTAAGTGGAATATCCCACTTTTTCATATACTTCCATATTGCGGTTCTACTTAAACCTACACGTCTGCCGACCTCGGCCTTGTTCCAATCGCATTCATGCAGGATCTCAAGCAGAATTTCACGGGAAAGTTTTTTCCCTGAAGAAGTGCTGTTTTTGGGCAAAGAGGGTGCTTTGGAGACAACGTGTTGATATTCCACTTGCCTTATTTCAACGGGCAGGTCAAAAATATCTATGTGCTCCCCTCCACAAAGAACAAAGGCATGCTCAATTGCATTTTCCAGCTCGCGCACGTTGCCGGGCCAGTTGTAGTCCATGAGTATTCTCATGGCAGATTGCGAAAGGCCTTTGATCTGTTTGCCTGTTTTTACATTCAGGATATTGATAAAATGGCTTACAAGAAGCGCAATGTCTTCTTTCCTTTTTTGTAAGGGAGGAATATTGATCGGAAATACCTTGAGTCGGTAATAGAGATCTTCACGGAAATTACCGGTAGAGACAAGACCGTACAGATCCTTGTTAGTTGCCGCGACAATTCTGATATCGATTTTACGTTTTTTCGATTCACCGACCCGCTCAATCTCCCGTTCCTGAAGCACACGAAGGAGTTTCACTTGTATAAAAGGGGTGATTTCACCGATTTCATCCAAAAATATCGTTCCGCCATCGGCCTCCTCAAAACGGCCTGTACGGTCACGTACGGCCCCGGTAAAAGCGCCTCTGACATGGCCGAAAAGTTCGCTTTCTAAAAGCGATTCTGAAAGTGCACTGCAGCTTACAGTTACAAAAGGCATATTGTACCGATCGCTGTTGTAATGAATGGCGCCGGCAACCAGCTCTTTGCCCGTACCACTTTCACCCTGCAGAAGGATCGTTGCATTACTTGCAGCGGCCGCTCTGATAGCTGAAAAAACCTGGTGCATGGCATGGCTTTTACCTATGATGTTATCAACCTTGTGGATTTCACCTAATCGGAGACTGGCTTCTTCTGCTTTACGCCGGGCTTTTTCAAGTTCCGTAAGGTCGGTGACAGTCTCGACAACGCCTTTTACAGAACCATCTTCATCCCTTACCAGTCTCGCACTTTTTACAACAGGTATATCATATCCTTCTTTGTGTTTTAGAAAACACTCTTTGGCATCAACACGGTCATGCTCGCAAATTCCGCATTGGTTAATACCAGTGGGACAACTCCTGGAAAAGCAGCGGCTGAAATTCAGCAGCATACAGCTCTTACCCTCGGCCTCTTTGGCGGTGTAGCCCGTGATACGCTCCATTGACGGGTTCCAAGACGTTATTCTCCCTTTGTCATCGAGAGTGAAAACGCCATCAGCCATTGATTCCAACAGTAAACTCGCGAAGTTGGAATCCAGCATATTCCAGGTTTTATCTTGCATGGCAGAAATTTGCCTCTTCAAATTTTCGGAAGGTTGGTTTTGAGATTTTACAAGTCTCTATGAATGATTACAGTTCCAAAATCAAGCGTTACCATAACGCTACAAAACGTTACCAAATATTATAGGTAACGTTCCCTCTGCCTGTCAATCTGTTTGTAATTTTTCTTGCCAATAGGTTTCCCTTTTTTATCAGGCTGAAATTTAAGATGAAATTCCAGTCTGTTACGCCTCAGTCGGGGTACGCCCTTATACTTGAAAAAGCATTGCTGCAAGAGATGGCATGATTATTGAGTATAGAATTTAATATCGGAGCATACCTTAGGGCAAACAGGTCAACCGATTTTTTGAATGCGCACGGAAGTAAACAGAATGGAGATAAGAGAGATACAATCAGGAGATGAGTTTAAAAATGCGATCAAAGAGGGAGTTACGCTTATGGATTTCAACGCTCCCTGGTGTGCTCCGTGTCACTCCCAGGAACCAATCATTGAAAAACTCGCCGGAAAATTCCAGGGAAAGGCGTACATTGTTGCCATGAACGTTGATGAAAACCAGGACGTAGCAATGAAGTTGGGGATACAGGGTATTCCCACCCTGATTATCTTTAAAAACAGTAAAGAGGTACAGCGATTTGTGGGTCTTCAGCCCGAAGCGATCCTTTCAGAGGCCCTGGAAAAACTCCTGAAATAAAACGTAAGGGAAAACCAAAATGGGGAAATGTGTAAATTAGAATGAAGGAGGGAATCATGACATTCGAGAATAATACGGACCACCCGGAGACACATGATCTGGTCATAATTGGGGGTGGCCCTGCCGGGTTGACGGCGGGTATTTATGCTGTCAGGGACAAACAGGATGCGGCTTTCATCGAAAAGCTAAGTCCCGGGGGCCAGGGGCCCACCACCGATTGGGGGGAAAAATACCCGGGCGTTCCCGAGGGGGGAAGCGGCTTTGAACTAATGGACAGCATGAGGAAACAGGCCGGGCGTTTCGGCCCGAAAAATATTAACCATGAAGAGCAAAATGGTGATTT
>DAOUXC010000128.1 GCA_030666795.1 Desulfobacteraceae bacterium | reverse complement strand
TTACCATGTTTCAGAAAGTGACCGCCTCGCGGCCTACGATCCCAAAACGGCCCAGGGTGACAGCTTCTATAAAGATACCCGCAACATCGGTCTTAGCGCCAAAAAGCGGGCTCAACAGATGGGCTTTGACTTGGGAAAAAGTTTTGAGACAAAGCTAGAGAAACTGAGGACGGATCCCGGCAGCGTACTGAGAGATAGCGATTAGGAATGACACCATGGCCCGTGAAGGAGATGTAATCCTGGTTTACTATCAGGAAAAACCATCTGTGTATGCCCGCATAGAGTCTATTGAACCTGACATAAAAAAGGACTGGTATCAATTGACTCTTTTAATTCTCTCCGTTCCTGCCCGGACAGTTACCTGGATTCTGCGTGAAGAATATATTAACGGCGCTCCTTTTACAATGGGCGGTACACCCATGAGGTTAGAAGAGGTCAAAAAACTTCTCATTGAAAGGGACCGTGAAGAAGACGGGGAAAAAAGGGTCCCTGGAAAACCTGCAACAGTAATACCCTTTAAAAAGACTTGAACAGGAGTTTGGGCAAAATGGGTTCATTTCAAATGTTTGTCATTCGGCTGATTCTTTCCATGATGTTTGCCGTCCTCGCGTGCCGGATCTTTTTTCAGGGAACCCCGCTCATAAAGGTATTCGGCCTTGGTATAATCTTGCTTGGACTGGCCTATTTATTCGAATATGTAAGAAAACGGGATAAAGGGGGAAATAATGGAAACTAAAAAATATGTCTACGCCTTTGAACAAGGCGACGGAAAGGACAAGAAACTCTTAGGTGGGAAGGGGGCCAACCTCTGTGAGATGACCCGGATAGGACTACCTGTGCCTCCCGGTTTTGTCATAACCACCGAAAGTTGCTTGGAATATCTGGATCAAAAGAAAAAAGGGATGCAAGCTGAGCTGGTAAAACAGATCAGGGAAGCCATGGCTGAGTTGGAGAAAAAGACGGGAAAAGGCTTTGGGGACGCAAAAAAGCCTTTGTTGGTCTCAGTGCGTTCGGGAGCGGCAATGTCCATGCCCGGAATGATGGATACGATCCTGAACCTTGGGCTCAATGAAGAAACAGTAAAAGGAATGATCAGTCTAACAAAAAATGAAAGGTTCGTTTACGATCTTTATCGCCGGCTGATACAGCTTTTCTGCTCTGTTGCCTTGGGCGTTAAAGATGATGAATTTGATAATATATTCAGCAAAATAAAGAACAAGCATAAAGCAAAAGAAGATGTTGATTTAGATGCAAAGGCCCTTAAAGAAACCTGCGATCAGTTTCTGGAGATCGTCAAAAAAAAGACCGGCAAGCCTTTTCCCCAGGACCCTTATGAACAACTGGAATTGGCTGTGGAGGCGGTCTTTAAATCCTGGATGGGAAAACGAGCCGTGGATTACCGAAAGGAATTTAAAATTTCCAAGGATATGGCAGATGGTACGGCGGTCAATATCTGTACAATGGTTTTTGGAAACATGGGAGATGACAGCGCTACAGGCGTGGCATTTACAAGGGACCCTGCTACAGGGGAAAACCGTTTCTTTGGCGAATATATGATCAACGCCCAGGGCGAAGATGTTGTTGCCGGTATACGGACCCCGAAACCGATCAGAAAACTCAGGAAGGAAATGCCGGACGTATATCCGGAGTTGGAAAGACTGAGACATACCCTGGAAAACCACTACCAGGAAGTCCAGGATCTTGAATTCACAATTGAAAAGAAAAAGTTGTATTGTCTTCAGACCAGGAATGCCAAGATGAATGCCTCGGCCTTTATCAAGACATCCATTGACATGGTCAATGAGGGCCTTATCTCGGAAGAAGAGGCCCTGCTTCGGGTCCAGCCGGATATGCTGGCGCAGCTTCTTTTCCCCCAGCTTGATCCCAATGCCAAAGTCGAGGTCCTTGCCCAGGGGCTTCCGGCTTCCCCCGGGGCGGCGTCCGGTAAAATCGTATTTGATGCGGACCGGGCCGAATCAAAGGCAAAATTAGGCGAGAAGGTGATTTTGCTGAGAGAAGAGACTAAACCCGAAGATATTCATGGTTTTTTTGCAGCCCAGGGAATCCTCACGAGCAGGGGAGGCAAAACCTCCCATGCTGCCGTGGTAGCACGAAGCATGGGAAAGCCCTGTGTTTCCGGATGCGAGGCAATTCAAATCAACCCAGGCTCAAAGGAGGCGATGATTTCAGGTGTGTCCCTCAGAGAAGGGGACATGATTACCATAGACGGGACAACGGGGAACATTTATCAAGGCAAAGTTCCTACCATTGAACCGGAATTCGTTGAAGACCTCCTAGTTCTTTTAGAGTGGGCGGATGAAATCAGCGAGCTTAAGGTAATGGCCAATGCAGATACTCCGGATGCGGTTTCCAAGGCCAAAAAATACGGGGCCATGGGAATCGGTCTCTGCCGGACAGAAAGGACGTTCAACCAGCCCAAGAGATTGCCCATTGTCCAGGAAATGATCTTGGCCGAGACCAAAAAGGAGAGACAGACCGCCTTAGAAAGGCTTCTCCCTTTCCAAAGGGAGGACCTTAAAGAGATATTCCAGGTAATGAATGGTTATCCGGTGACCATTCGCCTTCTTGACCCTCCGATACACGAATTTCTGCCCTCTGCAGATGAACTGGTTCAGGAGATAGATCACTTGAAGGAATTGAGGAATACGGTCGGGGGGATGGCCGCACTCCCGGATACCCTTAAGATCTTGGACCCGGAACTACACGAACGGTATGCTGCCAACCTTGAGGCAATAACCCAGGGGCTGGATGAGCTTAGGAACGAACACCTGACCGTGGACTTGATTGAATCCAAGGAAATTATGCTGAAAAAGGTGAGGACTCTTTCAGAGACGAATCCCATGTTAGGTCACAGGGGTGTGCGGTTAGGCATCACCTATCCTGAGATATATGCCATGCAGATCAGGGCCATTCTTGAGGCGGCCGCCGAACATATTGGGGACGGGGGTAAAATAGTCCCTGAAATCATGGTTCCCCAGGTGTGTACTCTCGAGGAATTGAAGTGGGTTCATGGGTTTGTGGTGGATATTCAGAAAGAGGTGGAAAAAAAGTTCAAGATTAAGGTGCCTTATGAATTCGGCACTATGGTTGAGGTGGTCAGGGCATGTATGAGGGCAGGACGTTTAGCGGAGTTAGCAGAATTTATATCTTTCGGAACAAATGACCTCACCCAGGCCACATTCTCATTTTCCAGGGAAGATGCCGAAAACAAGTTCCTGCCCCTTTATAAGGAATCCGGAATACTTCAGGATAATCCCTTTGAAGTCCTGGATATCAAGGGGGTAGGGCGACTTATGATGATTACGATCGAATGGGCCCGCAAGACAAGGAAAGGTATGAAGGTAGGGATTTGCGGCGAGCAAGGGGGCCATCCCGATGCCATCCGGTTCTGCCATTATATCGATATGACCTATGTGTCCTGCTCCCCGCCCAGGGTACCCATTGCCAGATTGGCGGCTGCCCATGCAAAGCTTAAGGAGGGGGAGTATAGTATAGTCTGATAAAAAAGTGATCTAAAGTGAACTAAAGATTGAAGTGCCTAAAGTTACATTGAGTGAAATTCTTAATTTTAGGCCACTTTAGCTCACTCCAACATTTTCTACGCCCTGTAATGGGATAGTTCATACAACTGATGGCTCAGTCGACCCAATCTATTTTGGGTCTGCCGGGTACCCTCATCTGATTTTTCCATGCCCTTCAGGATATCTTCATTAATAATCCGGATTGCATTCTTAAAGCTGAGACGGGATATGGCCTCCATGTGATCAATGAGTCCCAGTTTGTGGAAACGTCTTCCCATGTAGTCCATATTTTTCAGGACGTCTCCTTTCTTGGAACTTTTTTCCTGTTGAATAAAAGATCTGGCCGCAATCCAGTAGGATTCGAGGAAAGTTTTGACCAGGGCCGCCCATATGGGCAACTGGTCAAAGCCAAGCCTGGTAAGTGTGTATCCCCCATTACCAGCCCTCGCTATGAATAATTTTTCCTGAAAATAATCAGTAATCCTGTTGACCTCTGTTGAGGTTTCTTCGTCCTCATTATAAATAAACTCATTCCTGAAGAGGTTTTTTAAAAAATCGTAGTCCGTGAGGATCGATTCGTGGGTCTTGATTTCATCCTTTCCTGTCAGCAGTGAGATAGCAACGAAGGCGTGGTGGATAAAACAATGGATAATGCTGTTCTTATAGTATTCCAGTTCCGGTTTCTTCTCTTCATCTACGTAATAGAAGATTTCGGCCCCGTCAACGTCTTCGAGGAAACCGACTACCTTATTTTTGACCAGGAGAGCTATGGTCTCTTCAACCGTTTTTTCAAATTGGTCGAAGGTAATGGCTATTGGGATTTCATACCGCTTGAGGAACCCCAACAGCGTTTTCATTGTTGAGGTCAATTCATGAAGAAGAAACCCTCGACGGTGTTTAGTAAGAATGGCTGAGGCAGTAAGAGACAAAGGGGTCACAAGGGTCGCCTTGTTAATAGACCGGATCAGTTGAAAGGCTAAAGGTTTGAGTGAATCTTGTTCAAGAACCTCCTTACCGTCAAGGTATTGATTGAGTGAAAGGGGTTCTCCAAAGCGAATGTAGATTTTTCCGTATTTCTTTTTCAGGAAACGCCTGGCCTTAATAATCTGCTTAAAGCTTTCCTGTTTTTTTTCAGTGCCGCCCAACTCCTTGAGGTAGGACTTCTCCTCTAAAATTCTGTCATAACTGATGGAGGCCGGGACGAATACCAGATCTTCACAATATCCATCCTGTCGGGCCTTTAAAAGGATGGAGAGAAATCCGATCTTTGGGAGAATCAGCTTGCCGCTCCGGCTCCTTCCGCCCTCAATAAAAAATTCAAGCGGGTGCCCCTCTTCAATGAGTGCCTTGACATATCTTTCAAAGACCTGTGAATAGAGCGGGGCCCCTTTAAAGGTCCTTCGGATAAAAAACGCCCCTGATTTTCTGAAAATATGGCCCATGGGCCAGAAAGCCAGATTTTTGCCTGCCGCAACCCGGGGGACATGCATATGGTTGAGTAATAGGACGTAATTAAGGACAAGATAGTCAATATGACTTTTGTGAGATGGGATATAGATAACATTGCCCTTTCTGGCCCAGTCCCTTACCATGGCCAACTCTTGCGGATTTGAGTCAATGCCCTGATAGATTTTTTTCCAGAACCACGTCAGGGCCATAAAAAAAAACTGAACATATGCGACATTGTAATCTGCCGCTATTTCGTCAAAATTAGCTCCCGCCTCCTTTCTGAACTGTTTCAGTCGCTTTCCGTTTCCTGCTGCCATTTTTTCAATGTTTGCTGTAATCTGCCGGTCCCTGAGCACCTTTTCCTTGAGCTGCTGCCGGGATTTCATAATAGGACCTAATATCACCCTTTTCTGACCGTCGATGCTTTCAATGAGCATTTGCCTGATTTCCGAGGTAAGTTCTTCTGCGGGCCGGGACTCGGGCTGGCTTTCCATGTATCCCTTGAGATTCAGGGGCCTTCCAAAATCAATAAACGCCTGGCGGTGATGTCTGAAAAAAAGACCGATTTTTCTAATAAATCCCGGTTTATCTTTAAATCCAAAAAATATGTCCAACAGATTTGAATAGTCTTTTTCCGGGGTCTTTTTGTAGAGAATTAGTAGAGGGACAATATAGACAGGTCTCTCCATACTCTTCTGTGTTTCCATGAGAAAATGGAGATGATCTTTCTCGGCATGAATAAAGCGTTTTTCAAATCCTTTTGGATCCACAAGGCAAATGATGGAACTGGTTCCTTGTTGAATGGCGTCTTTGAAGAAGCCTGTCTCGTACGGACTGGGAAGTCTGCCCTTTTTAAAAAAATAGGCAAGGTGGGATTTCAGGACCCTTATGAGCTGGGAAAGGGGTAAAACCAAAGACATGTTCAGATCAAACGCAATTTTGGGGTAGGGCAGGCGGCCCCTGCGGAAGCGGTAGTGGTAAAGGAGGTAGTCCAGGTGTCCCCTGTATTTCATGGCATAGACGACCGTACCCTCCCTGTGCATCTGCTTAAGGTCACCGGTCATGTTTTCATCAAATCGAACAAGCTTGAAGAGCCTGTATAGAAACCAGCTCAGAAAAAAACCGGGCTTATGATCAAGCACAAACGGGTAAAAAAGTTTTTTTCTAATAGAATTCATTATATATGGACCTGCCCTTAACGGTGTAATCCATAAACGCTTCTATTTACCTCCGGACCTGGCAAAGGAGGAATCTTTCTGAATAAGCGCTTTTTTAATCTAATAATCCCATCTTTCTGATAAATCAATCCAAATCAGAGATAAAGGGGTACATTATTCGGGTTTCTTGTAACTCCTGAGTCAAGCCCCCGGCCAAGTCGGTGGTCCTGATTTGGACTATGAGTTCATGAATCCCGAACCTGTACAAATGGAAAGATGTGTTGACAAAAAAAAATGTATAATTAAAAATAGCAGTAAAAGATCTGAAACGTTTCAAAAACCCCCGGAGGGAATCATGTATAGACCGATGGCCATATCCAGCTTGACTGTGGATCCTGTTACGAACAGCCCCATTGTCATCCTGAGGGAAATTGACGGGGATCAGACCCTCCCCATTTGGATCGGGTTGCTGGAGGCTACGGCCATCGCCAGTGAAATGGAGGGTATCAAGTTTTCAAGGCCGATGACACATGACCTGTTGAAAAATATGATGGACATGGTCAACGTCAAAGTTTTAAAAATCGAGGTCTGCGATCTAAAAAACAACACATATTACGCCCTCATCCATTTCAAATACGGTGAAGAATTAATGTCCATAGACGCCAGGCCGAGTGACGCCCTTGCCCTTTCCCTGAGAGTGAATGCCCCTATCTTTGTGGCAGAAGAGGTGATCTCGCATTCCAGTCAGATAGATCTCAAACCCGAACCCGAGGATAAATCAGAAAAAGGAAAGAAATGGCAGGAGATCTTAGAAAGTCTAAATCCTGAAGATTTTGGAAAATATAAGATGTAATAAACTGCCTGAGCCAAACCGGAGTGCCTGAAATTGAGAATTTTGGGCATTTTGAGACCGATTCGAGATCACGTCCTATTTTAGTCCCTTTTCATCTTCTCCCTTTTATTCGCTAATTCAATATTGTATATGGTAATCAGTTATGAACTGGGGCCCGGTATTTTCCGGAAAGCCATTCTAACAGAAAGAATAACTGCTTTCCGGGAGCGGCTTCTCCAAAACAACCACCCTGAACCCCGGCCCTTAGAGTCTATGTCTCGATGAGAGGTGGAGGGCAAGGATGGGGTGCACCAGGAGCAGTCTGAACCCAATGAATATAAAGCGAAAAAAACACGCTTTCAACCTTGTCGGCGCTGTCATTGTCACTCTATGGCTGGTCATGATGGGGTTGCTCATAAAAAAAATAAACTTTAACTATGATGCCGACAAGTTTGATATAATTGAACAAAAAAGATCACCCCTGACTACCGCGGAACGTGAATGGATGGAGATCTATCTCAAAGGGAAAAAAGTGGGATATTCCGTTAACCAGATGAGCCCCCTTGAAGAAAACTATCTCATTCAGGAAGAAATTTTTCTGAAACTCAACCTCATGGGCAAGGCCAGCAGGATATATACGGTAAGCAGATCGGTTGTGGACCATGCGTTTCATTTGAAAAGCTTCAGATTCAGGATTACCTCCGGTCTTGTCACATATCAGATTTCTGGTAGGGTCAAAGAAAACCGGATGACCCTGGAAATTGGTGAGGGGGCTGCATTAAGGAAAAAAATTATCAAGCTCTCCGCGGCGCCTGTTCTGGGTTCCGGAATGGCCCGGTTTTTTAAAGGCCGTAAGATCGAGGTGGGCCGGTCTTTTCGGTTTCCTCTTTTTGACCCATCCACAATGACCCAAAAGGAAGCGGCCCTCAGGGTTATGTCCGAAGAATCGGTTGTTATAAAACGAATGAAACACAATGCGTTCCGCCTGGAGACGGAGATGTGGGGTCAGCCCATGACCATGTGGCTGGATAAAAAAGGAGCGGTATTAAAAGAACAGGGCTTTATGGGTTTCACCCTGATAAAATCTAGTGCAGCCAATGCGCCTCTGGATATCGAGGGGGGAGGTGATGAAGATTTCTATGAACTTGCTGCAATTAATGTCAAGGGTAAATTGAAGGATGCGGATAGACTGACCTATCTCAAGCTCAAAGTGGAGGGCCTTGTTGAGGCCGATTTTGACACGGCGATTCTGGCTGAGGGAAGACAGACTTTCGGTGCCGGAATGATTGAAATTGTAAGGGAGAAAATGCCGTCAAAGCCGGCTTACCACCTTCCATATTCGGAATGGTCCGGTAGTATGAAGGAATTTCTCCTGCCCGGGCTAAATATAGAGAGCGACGATAGTGCAGTTGTGGAAATGGCTCGTAAAATCACGGGAGAAGTCAAAAACCCTGTTATAGCGGCAAGAAGGCTTATGGCATGGGTATATAAAAACGTTGAAAAAAGGCCCGTGGTAACCGTCCCGAGCGCCTTGGAGGTTTTGAGGACTAAGGTGGGAGATTGTAATGAGCACGCAGTGTTGCTTACAGCCCTGCTCAGGGCAACCGGTATACCCGCAAGGCTTTGTGTTGGGGTTGTTTATTCCAGGGGAAGATTTTTTTATCATGCCTGGACAGAAAGTTATGTGGGGAAGTGGATATCCATGGATGCCACCCTGAACCAGATGCCGGCAGACGTCACACATATAAAGCTGGTGCAGGGCGGATTAGACAGGCAGGTGGAAATAATCGGCCTAATCGGTAAATTGAAACTTAAGGTGATAGATTATAAATATGATTAAACTAATAAATTTGACAAAAGTGTATAGGGGTCTCAGGGCGGTTGACGGGATCAACCTGGAAATAGAAAAAGGGCACATTTTCGGATTTTTAGGGCCGAACGGTGCAGGCAAGACCACGACCATAAAGATGATGGCCGGTGTGCTTTCGCCCACGGAGGGACGAATTATTATAAATGACATGGACCTCGCTAAGGATCCTTCGGGTGTAAAGCAGTGCGTGGGCTTTATTCCGGACCGGCCTTTTGTGTATGAAAAGCTCGCGGGAAAAGAATTCCTACGTTTTATTGCGGGCCTTTATCACCTTGATCATA
>DAOUXC010000284.1 GCA_030666795.1 Desulfobacteraceae bacterium | reverse complement strand
TCCCCTCTGGGGATAACCAAAGCCTGGTCCTCTGGGCCAGGATTTTTACTGAAAATGGAGAGGGAAAATGCTTCAAATCGAGGACCTGCAAGTCAAGCTTGGCGAAAAGGAAATCCTTAAGCATATCGACCTTGAAATCAGACCGGGTGAAACCCATATCCTGTTTGGCCCGAACGGGTCCGGTAAGACATCCCTGTTAATGACAATCATGGGTTATCCTCAATACGAAGTTGTGGCGGGGAAGATAATATTTAAAGGGGAAGACATAACACATCTGCCCATAGACGAACGGGCCAGGCTTGGCGTTGGAATGTCTTTTCAGCGACCACCCACCATAAACGGCCTGAAAACCCGACAGATGGTCCGGTTGTGCGCATCAGATGAAATAGACGAAGAAAAGCTTGCAAAACAGGTCAATTTTGAGGGATTCTTAGACCGGGATGTCAATGCGGGTTTTTCAGGCGGCGAAATAAAACGTTCCGAACTTCTCCAAATGATGGCGCAGGCCCCCGATCTTATGCTTTTTGACGAACCTGAATCAGGGGTTGATATGGAAAATATTTCTCTTGTAGGCAAGACCATTGCCTCTTTGTTGCAGAAAGACCTTCCTGATGTTGAGACAAAATCCAAAATGCAGGCAAAACTTAACAGGACAAAAATGGGATTAATAATTACGCATACGGGGTATATCCTGGATTATGTTGCCGCAGACAAAGGACAGGTCCTTTATGACGGAATGTTAAGCTGTGTAAGCAATCCCCATGAGATATTAAACTGCGTTGGCGAATCCGGGTATAAGGAGTGTGTTAGATGTATAACAGAGAACAACTGAGAGAAAGAGCAAACCTTGCAATAGATAAAAAAGGGACCATAGGACCGGACATTAACCTCGATGAATTCGATGACGCGCCCGTACCCCATTCTTACATGGCCGATGAGGAGCTTTGCGCCATACCCGCACAAGACCGGAAGCAGCTTATAATGGCGGGTCTTGATGTCACTAAAAGGGAAAGAGGGGGCACCTATTTTCAGAAAGACACGGAGGTTATACATTGCCACACGCAACAGGATGGCATTGAAGTAATCCCGATTAAAAAAGCCTTAGAGAATCATGACTGGATAAAGGACTATTATTGGAAACTGGCGTCCGTGGATGCGGACAAATATACCGCGGCGGTAGAACTTAACTTGCATGACGGTTACGTTATACGGGCCCTTCCGGGGAGTAAATCCGTCTATCCCGTCCAGGCCTGCCTGTATCTGGAAAAGGACGGCCTGCAGCAGAATGTCCATAACATAATCATCGCGGAAGAAGACTCCGAGCTTCATATCATAACAGGATGCGCCACATCACCCCATATGAAAAGAGGCGCACACGTAGGTATTTCAGAATTTTTTGTAAAGAAAAACGCGAAATTGACTTTTACCATGATTCATAATTGGGCGGAAGATATGATTGTGCGTCCCAGGTCGGTCGCGCAGGTGGAAGAAGGGGGTCTTTTTCTGAACAATTACGTCTGTATGAAACCTGTCCGCTCCCTGCAGATGTACCCGACAACCCATTTGATCGGTAAAGATGCGGTAGCCAGGTTTTACAGTATCATCGTGGGAACCCCCGGTTCCGAATACGATCTTGGCGGCAGGATATTTCTGAAACACCCGGGTAACCGTGCCGAGATCGTGGCCCGAACCATCAGTAACGGCGGAAATATCATTGCCAGGGGGCATTTGATCGGGGAAGTTCCGGAGATAAAGGCCCATCTGGAGTGCCGCGGTCTGCTTCTCAACGGCGGGCTTATCCATGCCATACCCGAATTGGAGGGGCGTGTTGACGGTGTGGAGATGTCCCATGAGGCGGCGGTGGGTAAGATTGCCCAGGAAGAGATCGCCTACCTGATGTCTCGAGGCCTGAGCGAAGATGAAGCCACAGCAACCATTGTTCGTGGTTTTTTGAGTGTTGATATACCCGGCCTTCCCCCTCAATTGCAGGCGGAAATAGACAGGGCCGTTGAAGAGAGTGATAAAGATGTGATGTAACCTATAAAATAAGGAGGAAACCATGAGCTTTGATTCGTTTGAAGAAATAATTAATTTTGCCATAGACAGGGAGAAGGAGGCGGTCAATTTTTATGAGGAAGCCGGCAGTTTAGAGCCCTATGCCTGGGCCAAAGATTCATTTCAAGCTTTTGCCGGTGAAGAACGAAAGCATCAGGCCCTTTTGGAAGGATTCCTCAAAGGCGAAAAAGCCGTGTCCGGCTATAAGTTTGAATGGATTCCCGACATTAAACGCAGTAACTACATGGTGGACATGGAATATGAGAAAGGAATGCCTTATACCGATGCCCTAAGGCTTGCCATGAAGCGAGAAGAAAAGGCACTGGCATTATATAACGACCTTCAAAAAAAGGTGGATAACGAAGAACTTATAAAGGTATTTAAGATGCTGGCGCAGGAAGAGGCCAAGCATAAGCTTGCCCTTGAAACACTTTATGATGATTATATGGCGAAACAAGGGGATTAGTTAGTGTCCATCCAGAAATGGCCCTTTTTCACAATCTTCCGCCTTCGCCAAGGCTATGGCGGGACAAGCAGCGTCAATCGGCGGGATTCGTTGGGCGACGTACCACAGTACGTCTCCGCCTAATCCCTTGCTTTCCTTGATTTTGTAAAAAATTGCTCATTTCTGAACTGGACACTTGATTGTTCCCTTATTTTATTAGTGGATGGACTCTATTTAAATTCAATATTAGTAAAATTCGCCTACAAAGGGAGGATGGGAATGCCAGATCCAATAATGATATACACACTCAGTACCTGCGGTCATTGTAAGGCTACGAAAAGGTTTCTGGACGAATGCAAGATAGAGTTTGAGTTTGAAGACGTGGACCTGCTCGAGGGCGAAGAAAGGGCCGCCATCCTTGAGGAGGTAAAAAAATGGAACCCGAACTGTTCGTTTCCTACTATTATCATTGGAGACAAGGTTATCGTCGGATACAAAGAACATGAGATAAGGGAGGCACTTGGATTATGAGTGATGCGGAAAATCTGTACGAGGTCCTGAGGAAGGTACAAGAGCCCAAAGGTTACTTCTTTAACAGGGACAAAAAAAGGGTAATCGAACTCCTGGAATCCCTCATCGTGAATAAGAAACGATACGGGTATATGTCCTGTCCATGCAGATTAGCATCGGGAGATGGCAAAAAGGATCAGGATATCCTCTGCCCGTGTGTATACAGGGAAGCCGATGTAAAGGAGTACGGAAGCTGTTATTGTAATCTCTATGTTACAGAAGAGTGGAATGAGGAAAAGATACCTCACGAATATGTCCCTGAGAGAAGACCTCCGAATTTTTAGCGAACGGAAGGTCTGAATTGTAAAGCAGCAATCATCAGGAAAGGAGTACCTTCAATGTTTGTCCTTGGACTACAGGGAAGCCCGCGCACCAAAGGAAATACCAGTATTTTACTTTCTTCCTTTCTCAAGGAGGCGGAAAGGCTCGGGGCCCGGACACAACATCTGGACGTAGCTAAAAAAAATATCACCCCATGTCAGGAATGCGGTGTTTGTGAAGATAAGGGCTTCTGTCCCATTGATGATGACATGCAGGAGATTTATTTTTTACTTCGCCGGGCAGACATCATAGTGATGGCAACACCCATATTCTTTTACGGTGCCACTGCGCAGTTGAAGGCCCTTATTGACCGCTCCCAGGCCCTCTGGTCGAGGAGATATGTCCACAAACTTATGGACCCGGGTATGAAGTGGCGGAGTGGTTTTTTACTTGCCGTGGGCGCGACAAAGGGAAAAAACCTTTTCGAAGGGGTCGAACTGACCGCCAAGTATTTTTTTGACGCGGTTGGCGCGAATTTTGTGGGAAGTCTGACCTACAAACATATCGAAGCTTCGGGAGACATGGAAAAACACCCAACGGCCCTTGCGGATGCAAAGGAAAAGGCCGGGATCCTCATAACACCTTTTTTGAATAGAAAGAAAGTCCTTTTTGTCTGCACGGAAAATGCCTGTCGAAGCCAGATGGCCAGTGCCTTTGCCCAATACCACGCGGGAGACCGGATAGAAGCCATAAGTGCCGGCAGCAGGCCCGCACAAGAGATCAACCCGCTCATGGAAGAGGTCATGAGGGAAAAAGGTATTGACATGGCCTTTCGAAAACCAGGGTCCTTTGACAATGCCGCGAAGCTTGGAGCCCCTGATGTGATCATATCAATGGGCTGTAAAGATGCGTGTCCCCTCTTCCCCGGTGTCAGGAACGTAGAATGGGACCTGGAAGATCCGGCAGGAAAACCGCTCGATTTCATGCGTCAGAGCAGAGATGATATTGAGATGAGAGTGCTTGAACTGATAGAGAATGTGTAACGTGGCACCCCATCAAAATCCCCCTCAGTCCCCCTTTAAAAAAGGGGAAGTGAACGTCCTCCCCTTTTTTAAAGGGGAGTTAGAGGGGATTTGGCATGGTTTTTGATTGAATCAGAGCGCAAGTATTGAGCGAATACGTTTTAGGATATAAACACAACAACTAAACTAAGGAGGAGAAAATTATGGATAAGTATGTATGTTCGGTATGCGGTTATGTGTATGACCCTGAGGACGGAGACACTGATAACGGAATAGCGGCCGGGACATCATTTGATGATCTTCCCGATGACTGGACCTGTCCTGTTTGCGGGGCGGCAAAGGATCTTTTTGAAAAGGAGTAGTGTCATGAAACCCATAGAGATTGCAAAGGGCATTTACTGGCTGGGTGTCGTTGACTGGAATGTCAGGGATTTCCACGGGTATTCTACATATCAGGGGACGACCTATAATTCGTTCCTTATCATGGACGAAAAGATCGTCCTGATTGATACGGTAAAAAAGGAATTTGTCGATGAACTGATAGCAAGTATAAGCCAGTTAGTTGATCCAAGAAAGATCGACTATGTTATCAGCAATCACACGGAGATGGACCATTCCGGC
>DAOUXC010000157.1 GCA_030666795.1 Desulfobacteraceae bacterium | reverse complement strand
TAGTGTCCATCCAGAAATGGCCCTTTTTCACAATCCCCCGCCTGCTTCGGGACAGGTCAGCGTCAATCGGCGGGATTCGTTGTGCGACGTACTACAGTACGTCTCCGCCTAATCCCTTGATTTCCTTGATCTTGCAAAAAATTGCTCATTTCTGAATTGGTCACTTGATAGTCCCCTTATTTCATTAATGGATGGGCACTAAACAGCGGCCTTGTAATAAAGGTTTCGGCGCGGGTTTTCCCTTTCTCATACAAAAACACATAATGCCCCTTCTGCTCCGGTAACAATTCGAGTTTGACTTTTTTGAGCACATTCTCTATGACAACAAACGCGACAAAGCAACTCAGGGCTTTACCCCTGCATCAAAGTGGCGGATTTGAAGAAGGAGGTGTGTCATGCCAGACACTAAATTATTAGATGGCAAGAAGATTCTTATAGTGGATGATGAGCCTGATGTACTGGATGTACTGGAGGAGATGTTAGATATGTGCAAGGTTGTAAAGGCTTCCTCATTTGATGAGGCCAAAGAGCATTTGGAGTCGGATGATTTTGACATGGCAATTTTGGATATCATGGGTGTTGACGGCTATAAACTGTTACATATTGCCAAACACAGAAACATAACTGCCGTCATGTTGACAGCCAACGCGTTAAGTCCTGATAATCTCGTAAAATCCATCAAAGAAGGGGCCGATTCTTACCTCCCCAAAGAAGAAATGGGTAATATCAAGACTTTTTTGATTGACATTCTGAAATCCCAGGAGGAGGGGGAATCCACCTGGGAGCCCTGGCATAGAAGTTTGTCTTCTTCCTATTTTGAAAGGAAGTGGGGTGCTGCCTGGAAAGACCAGGACAAGGAATTTTGGAAAAAATTCAAGGCCGGTAAAAAAGATAATAAATCCTGATTTGGAATTCTTTGGACGCTGGTGTAGATTTTTTGAGCGGAGGAAATATGCTGATTAAACCGGACTGCATTCCCTGCATATTGAGGATGTCGATCACAGCAATAAGGGAACTGGCCCTGAATGATTCTGATGTGAAGGAATTGTACGTTAGGATATTGGAACTTCCTTCATTGAGGGGTCAATCCTGGGATATTACAAGTGCTGAAATTATTGAGCTTGTATGGGGAGAAATTGCTGACAAGACAAAAAATGCGGATCCGTTTTATTCGCTGAAACAGGAACAAAACAATAGGATTATGGAGGTTTATCCTTTCCTGGAAAAATTAGTGGATGAGGCTTCCGACCCTCTCTATACGGCTGCTAAACTTGCAATATTAGGGAATGCCATCGATGTCATGCTCACTGACAGCAGACAGCGCATTGAGAACTCAATCACGGAAAAACTGGAAGCGCCAATTTCAAAAGCGATGTACGGGGAATTTGAAAAACGCCTCAAACAAAGCAGACGCCTGTTGATTTTTGGGGACAACGCCGGTGAAATTGTGTTTGACAGGTTATTGATCGAAACAATAAAAAAAATATGCGACACTGAAATTGCCTTCGTGGTCAGGAGTGTCCCCGCGCTTAATGACGCAACCCTTGATGAGGCAAGGGTAGTCGGTATAGACAAGATAGCAACACTTGTTGAAAACGGTATTGACGGCCCCCTGCCCGGTACTATCCTTAAAAGATGTTCGAACGAGGTAAACGATTTGGTGGGCCGTGCGGATCTGATTATCTCCAAGGGTGGGGGAAATTTTGACACATTAGAAGAGGAAAAAAAATATTTGAAGGATAAGATAACCTTCATGCTCCTTTCAAAATGCGATCCCTATTATAAGTACTTTGGGGTGGAAATACACCAGCCCATATTGGCCAATTTTTAAGTACCTTCCTCAAATCTTCAATTCCGTTTGCTAAGAGGTTGTCGGAAAACCCGCATCTCCCCTCCGAAGCGGGATTTCGCATGGCTCAAGCCGCGTTGCGCTCATTCTTCGTCACTGCGACGTAGGTTAATCGGCGCAAGGCGCAGGGCGAAAGGCGCACGGAAAGGTTCATCAATTCCGTCAGCTTGGGCTTTTTTCCCTTGTGCCTTGTGCCCTATGCCTTTGGCCAATCTCATTTTACATCTGCACATTTTCCAACAGCCTTTAAAGTTTCAGTATTCCGACAGGTTCATAGAGGTTTGTCCATGAATCTGATGCTTTTCAAAAACACCGTTCACGGGGTCCGGGTTCGTGGTTCCGGATTATCTTTTGAACCCTGAACCCGTGACCGGTTACCACAAGGTGAATCCAGAATGAAAGCCATTGACATGGCGGGCGCTTTCGGATAACAAAAAGGTTTGTGCAAAAAGGAGCGGGCAGCATGTCCGCAAAATATAGATTGAGCTATTACATTCATACTAATTTCGGAGTGAAATCATGTCAAATGTGGTTGTAGTGGGAACACAGTGGGGGGATGAAGGAAAGGGCAAGGTGGTTGACCTTTTGACGGCCAAGGCGGACCTGGTTGTCAGATTTCAGGGGGGAAACAATGCGGGACATACCCTTGTGGTGGAAGGAAAACAATTCATTTGCCACATTATACCTTCAGGCATCCTTTATGAGGACAAGAAATGCCTTATAGGAAATGGTCTTGTGGTTGACCCGGAAGTGCTTCTGGAAGAAATAAAGGATCTGAAAGAGATGGGTTTGGAAATAGGCCCGGAAAGACTCTCTTTGAGTGAAAAGGCCCATATAATCATGCCTTATCACAAGGCCGTTGATCTGGCCAGGGAGGTAGCCAAGGGAAAGACCAAAATCGGGACGACAGGACGCGGAATCGGCCCCTGCTATGAAGACAAGGTGGCGCGAACAGGGGTGAGGGCCGTGGATTTTACAGAACCGGACATGTTGCAGGAAAAGATCACGGCCAATCTCGATGAAAAAAATTTCTATCTCACCAAATTCCTGAACGCCGAGCCTCTGGAAGTGCAGCCCGTGATAGATCAATATCTGGGCATGGCGGAAGAGCTCAAGCCCTTTATTGGAGATGTTTCTCTGGAACTGGATCACGCGGTGAAGACCAAAGCGAACATCCTTTTCGAGGGGGCACAGGGCACGCACTTGGACATTGACCACGGTACCTATCCGTTTGTCACTTCATCCAACCCCGTTGCGGGTAACGCGTGCGCGGGCGCGGGCATCGGCCCGAACCAGTTGCACCATGTCCTTGGTATTGTAAAGGCATACACCACCAGGGTCGGTGCCGGGCCTTTTGTGACCGAACTCACGGATGAAACAGGTGATTACATTCAGGAACGGGGAGCCGAATTCGGGGCCACCACGGGTCGCAGGCGGCGCTGCGGGTGGCTGGATCTTGCCGTTGTTCGGGACTCTGCCCGCCTGAACGGCCTGAACAGTTTTGCCATTACAAAACTGGATGTCCTGACGGGTCTCGAAACCCTGAAGATCTGTGTCGGTTATGAGCTGGACGGCGAAAGGATCGACAGCAGACCCGCAAGTTTGAATAAAATGGCGCGGTGCAAGCCTGTATATGAGGAACTGCCCGGATGGCAGGATGACATAACCGGGGCCAGGGAGTTGGGCCAGTTGCCCACCCGTGCAAAGGATTATGTAAAGGCGATCGAGGATATCACGGGAGTCCCTGCGTTTATCATCTCGGTGGGGCCGGGCAGGGAACAGACCGTTATGGTCCAGGACCCGTTTTAGCCCCATGAGGCACCGCTAAGGTGCTCTTCTCCAGTTTACCGAAACCCCCGCCTGCCGGCCGGCGGGCGGGTTATTATGGAGCGAAGCGAAACCCAGTTTTCCTACCATGTCTACCTATGACAAAGAATATGATGTGATCGTGGTCGGGGCTGGCCATGCGGGGTGCGAGGCTGCCTTGGCCGCAGCGCGAATGGGGCATCCGACCCTGCTTCTGACCATAAACCTGGATCATATTGCAGCAATGAGCTGTAATCCGGCCATTGGCGGTCTGGCCAAGGGACACCTTGTCAAGGAGATTGACGCCCTGGGCGGTGAGATGGCCAAAAACACGGACCAGACCGGTATCCAGTTCAGACGCCTCAATACACGAAAGGGGCTGGCCGTCCAGGGGTCCAGGTCTCAGAACGACATGGATCTGTACAAAAAACGCATGAAATCCGTCTTAGAGGCCCAGCAGAATCTGGATATGAGACAGGCCATGGTGGACAGGCTTCTGGTAAAGGACGGAAAGGTCTTCGGGATTGAAAGCCAGATCCATGAGAAGTTTTTAGGAAAGGCCGTTATCCTGACCAGCGGCACATTTATGAGGGGTCTGATCCATGTCGGTCTGGATCATTTTCCCGCGGGCCGCATGGGGGACCCGCCGTCCGAGCATCTGTCCCGTCAGTTGGAAGAACTGGGCTTTGAACTCGGCAGGCTCAAGACGGGCACCACGCCGAGGCTGAACGGACGGACCATTGATTATAACGGACTCGAAGAACAAAAAGGCGATGAAAACCCCAGGCCCTTTTCCTTTACTACAAAGGAAATCCCATTGCCTCAGGTGTCCTGTTATGTCACCTATACAAACCGGAATACCCATGAAATCATAAAAGAAGGTCTGGACCGCTCACCCCTTTTCAGCGGTATCATCGAGGGGGTGGGGGCGCGTTATTGCCCTTCCATCGAGGACAAGATCGTCCGTTTTGCCGAAAAAGAACGGCACCAGGTTTTCTTGGAGCCGGAGGGCCTGGATACATGGGAGGTCTATCCCAACGGCATTCCCACGAGCCTGCCCATTGATATCCAGATAAGGATGGTCCGCTCAATAGAGGGGCTTGATAAGGCCGAGATATTAAGGCCCGGATATGCCATTGAATATGATTATATCGATCCGGTCCAGCTCAAGCCCACCCAGGAGACCAAACTGGTGGAAGGGCTCTATCACGCTGGCCAGATCAACGGGACCTCCGGCTATGAAGAGGCGGCTGCCCAAGGCATGTTGGCCGGAATTAATTCGGTATTGAAGATCAGGGGGGAAGAACCCCTTATCCTTGAAAGGTCACAGGCATACACGGGCGTACTCATAGACGACCTGGTCACCAAGGGGACCAAAGAGCCCTACCGCATGTTCACTTCGAGGGCCGAGCATCGTCTGCTCTTGAGAGAGGACAATGCGGATTTCAGGCTCAGGGATATAGGTTACAGGCTGGGTCTGGTGTCTCGAGAGGTGTATGACCGGTTTTGCAGAAAAAGGGACGCGGTTCAAGATCTGTTTGCCCGTTTAAAAAGTATTAAACTGAAACCGGAGCCAGGGGTCCAGGATCGCTTGAAAGAACTCGGCACGGCACCCATAAAGACCAGCACGTCTTTAGAGCAATTATTGAAAAGGCCGGAGATATTGTTTGAGAGCCTTTATGTATTCGATGCCGGACTCTCAAAAACAGAAGAGCAGGTGGCCGAAGAGATTGAGACGCGGATCAAGTACGCGGGTTATATTGACCGCCAGGAGCGTCAGGTGGAGAAATTGAAACGCATGGAGAGCGTCAGGCTTCCTGATGACATGAATTACCGGATCATCCATGGTCTCACGACCGAGGTAAGGGAAAAACTGACAAGAGTGAAACCCATCTCCCTGGGTCAGGCATCCCGCATCTCCGGGGTCACACCGGCCGCTCTCATGGCCCTCCAGGTACATTTGAAAAGATCGGGGGCTAAAACATTGGCACCGTGAAAAGCATGATACTGTCACTCTTCCTATTTAAACCTTGATCGGCCCTAAGGCTCAACCGTTACTCACCAAGAAGAAGCAGCAACCAGGGCATGGAGTTTCTATCGATCCTTTTGGAAAAGGCCTTTATGCAGACGTTCGTGCTTGGACTAGAATCTACTACATCGTAAAAAGTGATTCCGTCAGAGCTGATATAGCTTTCGCCGGAAGCGGCTGTGGTCGCAGCATAACCTCCAATCGGCGCTTCAATGGGGATGGGATAAGGCTCGCCTGAAATATTGAATTTCACCACAACGGCAAAATCATCGTCCCGTGAGACAGCCACGGGTGTATCAAGCTTGACAGTGTAGTAACCGGAATATTCAACGGATCCGGTTTGAGCTTTTCCCAGAAGGGAGCTGGAAAAATTCGTCCCATCAAAGTCATCATAAATATCTATTTCATATGACATATTGGAGGCAACGGCATAAAAACCGACCGCTACTATCTCACCGTTTTCCTGGGGAATGAAAATATTCGCACCCCAATCGCTTCCGTCACTGAATCCTATCGTACTGGTCCATCCCAGGTGATCGTACTGAAAAATGGTATCGAAATCCAATTGGAAATCATCCTCGTCGATAAAATAACTGAGCTTTGAAAAGGCGATGCTCTCATCATAGTATGAGACATAAAAGTATCCGTCTTCACCCCAATCGCTACCCCAGTGGTTGCGGACAATGAATGCGCCGTCGTCATCGGCGGCTGTGCCCTTGTTATCGTCCCATCCGACAATGACGACCCCGTGGTTTGAGTCATCAAAGGAATCATTCGGGTCATCATAATAGTAGGTCTTATTAGTATTATTATAAAAGTTATTGTCATAGTAAATAGACGTATACAAGGCACCGTACTGGATAATTTCCTCCTTGATGTAGTCGATGTCCGTGACACCGGACCGCACGGGCATAAAAACGGCATTATCGACATACCGGACCGGTGTGCAGTCTGGGCAGAAGTCTGTGGTCCCGCAATCATAGGGATCATCAGAATCGCTGATCGGGCCGTCGTGCCTGGCCAGATAGGCGGTACTCATCGTCATATTGCCCCCGTCATTGGGACCCCAATCAAAACCGTGTCTGTGTCTCAGGTTGTCTTCGGAATAGTCATTAACCGAGTCTGAAAGACCAAAAGACCACTTAAGGAAGCTTTCAAGGACACCGTATGTGGTAAAAGCCCAGCAGGTATTGCATGTCGTCCCTTGATTGCGTACCGGGGTCAGAAGGCTGTCGCTAAAATTTGCGTCATTGTTGGGATCGCGCATATCATATTTTGGATCAGAGTACGAAGCACCGTTATCAGGCGAAGCGGGTTGATCCGGGGGAGCAGAAGGCACTTCATACGTCTGCGATCTCTTAACCTTATCAGGCTTGTGTATTTCAGGTGGAATAGGGTCGGGGATTTCTCCCAGTCCAAACCCGGATGTGGGTTGTATTCCGAGGGCCTTTGCCTGACCCATTTTTTTCTGGTATTCCAAGAAGGCCGGGTTAACAGGTCCCTTTTTGGGCTTTTCCGCGTCCGAACAAAATGCCTCGGGAGGACAGAGTGGTGTGAACTGCGCAAGTAAAACGGCGAGAAAAAGAATCCCAACATATCTTTGAATCATAATCAACCCCTCCCCGATCACACGCATTTTTTGATTGTCGAATTTTGTCAGTTAAATTAGCCTCCTGAGATAACCGAACAATTCATCTTAATCCGTCCAAGCTTCTACCATATTATAGTGTTACGGTCGGTCAATCAATAATTTTATATCAACAGGGTGATATTATCCAAAATGATAGTGGGCGCTTTTATCTTAAAAATCCCCTGAGCTTTGCCAGATTTAACTGATCCCGGTCCTTCTCGCCTTTCCCTTTTGGAGTTTCTAGCACCTTTGGAATGTTGTGCAGGCGGCTGTCGTTCATCAGCAGTTTAAAGGTTGTTTCTCCGATGAATCCCTGTCCGATATGTTCGTGGCGGTCGATGCGGCTCCCCATTTCACGCATGGAATCATTCAGGTGAATCCAGTAGAGATGCTCAAGCCCGATGATGGAGTCAAAACTAATAAATGTTTTTTGGTAGGCAGCTTTGGTCCTCAGATCATAGCCTGCCGCAAAGATATGGCAGGTGTCCAGGCAGACCCCTGTGCGATTCCTGTCTTCAACTTTTTCCATTATCACGGCGATCTGCTCAAAGGTATGGCCAAGGCTGAATCCCTGGCCTGACGTGGTTTCCAGGAGTAGCCGGGTAGGGTTTTCGGGAAGTTTGTCAAATACCAGGTTGATGGCCGAAGCGATCCGTTCG